>DASVGZ010000532.1:0-5692 GCA_036379275.1 Acidiphilium sp.
CCTTGTTATGGGTCGCCGCCCGATAAGGGTCCACCGCGGCGAAGTGACAGGCGGCGATCATGCCGTCGCGAACATCGTCTCCGCCGATCGCCTCCGCCGGCCAGACCGCGCGGACCCGCGCCAGGCGGCGATCCGCGAGGTTGGACAAGATGCGAAGATAAACCCGTCCGCCGGTCCAGCGCTCGATGTGAGGCGCGAGTTTTTCCGCCATCGTGTTGACGGCGTTCGCGCCCATCGCATCGCGCGTGTCGACGATGATGTGGGTGATCACCATCGGGCCGCTTTCGGTCTCGATCACCCGGACTTCGAGATCCCGGAACCCGCCGCCGAGACGGACCAGCATCGGATCGCATTCGTCGCAGAGTTTCGCGGCTTCATTGGCGTGTTCGAGAATCGAGAGTCTCGCCGCACGCGGATTGGAAACGCCGGTGAGCTGGATCTGTGCGATCATCAGGCAACCGGACATCGAGGTCGTGAAACCGCCCGCATCGTAGCATTGCCGGGCGGAGTTGCAGACCGCCGCGACGACCGAGGATTCCTCCGTCGCCATCGGAACCAGAACGTCCCGACCGTCGATCTTCAGGTTGGTGGCGATTCCGACGGGAATGCTGATCGTGGTGATGAAATTCTCGATCATGTGATTGGCAACTTCGGAATCGAGATTGCCCGGAACTGCCAACTGGGCCGCCGCCGCGTCGCTCAGCGATGTCGATCGCCGCAGAGTCGCGAGCCGTTCGTCTGGCTGCATCTTGTGAAAGCCGCTGATTCTTGAATTCGCCACGGAATTTTCTCCTCCTCAGGCACTATACCGGTTCATCGTGCCACGATGCCGGGCGTCAAGGAAGCGAAGCCTGATGGCTGGAAAACCGCCTTGCACTTTCCCGCGGGATGATCTCAGATTCTGCGCAACGCTTCGCGCTGCCCGGTCGAGGACGGAATTGACGACCGGGCGACGTTCGACGATCCTGTCCGATACCCTGCGGGCATCGCCGATGTCTGGGTCTCGGGCCGGCGCGTCGTCGTGGACGGGGGCGCGACCGCCGAACGCCCCGGCCGTCTTCTGGGAGCCGGGCCTGTTTGATTTTTTGATAGAGGGAGACAAGAAAACCATGCGCAAGGCATTCATGGTCGATGGCGCGGTCAAGCCGGCCGGTCACTATTCCCACGCGATCGTGGCAAACGGCTTCGCCTATGTGTCGGGGCAGGGCCCCGCCGATCCGGCGACTGGTATCGTGCCGGACAGATTCGCCGACCAGGTTCGTCAGGTGATGAAAAACCTGCGGACCATTTTGCAGGGTGTGGGCGCCGATATGAAAGACGTGGTGAAGGTGAACACCTATCTTTCGGACGTGACCCGGTTTCGCGAATACAACGAGATTTACCGGGAATTCTTTGCGGATGCGCCACCCGCGCGCACCACTGTGGGCTGCCAGCTCAACGGTATTCAGGTCGAAATCGACTGCATTGCCGCCCTTCCGTCCTCCGGAGCCTGACATGCGGACCGATACGCTCGAAACGCCGGTTCCGGTTATCGACCTCGATCGGGTGGAGGCCAATCTCGCGAAGATGCAGGCCTATTGCGATGCGCACGGACTCGCTCTCCGCCCGCACATCAAGACCCACAAAATCCCGGCTTTCGCCCACCGCCAACTGGAACTCGGCGCTGTCGGCATCACCTGCCAGAAACTGGGCGAGGCCGAGGTGATGGCGCAAGCCGGGATCGAGGATATCCTGATTTCCTATCCGCTGATCGGCGCCGCGAAGGCGCTCCGCCTCGCCAATCTCGCCCGGCGTGCGACACTGCGCGTCGCGATCGACAATCCGGTCGCACTCGATACGGTGGCATCGGCCGCGCTGACGGCAGGTCAAACCATCGGCGTTCTCGTCGAATTCGACAGCGGCGCGTCCCGCACCGGCGTCACCTCGGCGGAAGAACTCGTCGCTCTGGCACGCCGGGCGGCGGAAACGCCGAATCTCCGCTTCGACGGGCTGATGACCTATCCGGTTCTGCCCGGCACGGCGCCGTTCATCGCAGTGGCGAAGCAGCATCTCGTGGTGGCGAATCTCGCCCCCGCCATCGTCTCGGGTGGCGGCACGCCGAATGCCTGGCGCGCGCACGAGACGGCCGGGCTCACTGAACTTCGCGTCGGAACCTACATTTATCATGACCGGGCTACCGTCGGCGCAGGCGCCGCGAGCCTTGATGAGTGCGCGCTCCATGTCCATGCGACGGTGGTCAGCCGCCCGACCGAAACCCGGGCGATCATCGACGCCGGCAGCAAGAGCCTGACCTCGGACCTGGTCGCGCCCGCTGTCGGCCCCGGCTACGGACTGATTCTCGACTATCCGGGCGCGATCATCGAACGCCTGAACGAGGAACACGGGATGATCGACCTGTCCGCCTGCGCGAGGAAGCCTTCCATTGGCGAGCGTATCCGCATTGTGCCCAATCATGTCTGCGTCGTCTCGAATCTCCACGACGAGGTAATCGCCATCAGAGGCGGCGTTGTCGTGGATACGCTGAAAATTGCCGCGCGCGGGCTGACGCGTTAGATATCCGACCCGGACAGGGAAGGAAACCGGATGCTTGTATGCGTTGGCGAATGCCTGGCCGAATTCGCGCCAACCGAAGACGGCTCATATCGGCTGAACTTCGCCGGCGACACCTACAATGCGGCGTGGGCGGCGCATGTCCATCTGCGGGGCGCGCTGCCGGTGCGCTATGCCACCGCGATCGGCACGGACTGGGTGTCCGACATGATGCTGTCGAGCATCGCGGAGGCAGGCATCGACACCGCCTTCATGCGACGCATCCCGGACAGTTCGGTTGGCCTCTACGTCATTCGCGTCGAGAACGGCGAACGGTCCTTCGCATACTGGCGCCGTCAGTCGGCGGCAACCCGGCTGGCCGACGATCTTGATTTCCTGAGGTGCGCGCTTGAAGGAGCAAAAATCATCCTGATCTCGGGCATCACGGTCGCCATCCTGACGGCGGACCGGCGGGCGCTACTGCGCGAGATATTGCAGGAGGCGCGCGGCAAAGGCGCCGAAGTCGCGTTCGATCCGAATTTCCGGCCGGCGCTGTGGCGCGACCACGACGAAGCGCGAGCCGAGATCACCCGCTTCCTCGGCATTGCCGACATCGCCCTGCCGACCTTCGACGATGAAAAAAACCTGTTCGGCGATGAAACGCCGGGTCGGACGGTCGAACGGATCGCGGCGCTCGGCGTGCGCGATATCGTCGTCAAGAACGGAACCGAGCCCACGATCTGCCGGTTCGGTCCGGAAGATGCCCGGATTCCGCTGCAAACCATCGAACAGCCGGTCGATTCCACCGGAGCCGGGGACGCCTTCAACGGCGCATTCCTTGCCTGGCGCCTGATGAGAGCGAACGGGACGGATGCCGTGGCGCACGCACACGAGGCCGCGGCGCGCGCGGTGCTGACGCGCGGCGCTCTGATCCCGCGATTGCCGGACTGACCTCTACCGCGATCCCCCGCCCGGCGGATCGTAGGCCCGGATCGGCGGCAGATTGCCGGTGAACCGCTCGACCTCCACCGTGGTAAGCTGGCCGGTGCAGCCTTGGGCGAGCGCCGAGGTGCCGATATCGCGGGTCAGCACGTTCGGATTGCCATGAACGCAGAGCGAACCGTCCTCGGTCGGGTCTTCGGGATCGTACCACGCGCCGGTCGGCAACTGGATCACGCCGGGGCGGATATCGCCCGTCAGCACAACGCCGGCGAGGCACGCGCCGCGCTCGTTGAACAGGCGAACGATGTCGCCATCGGCAATGCCGCGCCGCGCGGCATCGTCCGGGTGCATCCGCGCGACCTCGCGGCCGCGATGTTTGGCCGCCGCGCTGTGGCCGCCGAAATCGAGCTGGCTGTGCAGCCGGGTGGCCGGCTGGTTCGCCACCAGAACCAGCGGTGTCGCCTTGTCCGGGGCATCCGCGAGGCCAAGCCAGGCGGGGTGGCCGGGACAGTCAGCCTCGCCGAAGCCGGCGATCGTCGCGGAATGGATCTCCACCCGCCCGCTCGGGGTCGGCAGTGGATGGTTCTCAGGGTCTTCCCGGAACCGCCGGAGCGGACCGCCATCGTCGGGCTGCTGCGGCAGTTCGAAGCTGCCTTCGGCCCAGAATTCCGAAAAATCCGGCGCACGCAGGCCCTGTTCGACGAGTGCGGCGCGCGTCGGCGCATAGAGATGTTCGAGCCACTGATGTGCGGTGCGCCCTTCGGTGAAGGCGTCGCTCCGGCCCAGACGTTCGGCGAGATCCGAGAAAATCGCGTAATCGTCGCGCGCCTCGCCGAAAGCCGGTGCCACCTGTTTCATCGCGACCAGAAGCGGGTCGTTGGCATCGGCGCCGATATCGTCACGCTCGAGGCTCATCGTCGCGGGCAGAACGATATCCGCGTGCCGGGTCGAGCCGGTCCAGGCGAAATCGTGGACGACGAAGGTATCCAGCCGGGCGACGGCGCGCCGCAGCCGGTTCAGATCCTGATGATGATGGAACGGGTTGCCTCCGGCCCAGTAGGCGAGGCGGATGTCGGGATAGATCCGGGTCTCGCCATTGTAGCGGTAGGCTTCGCCGGGATGCAGCAGCATGTCGGCGATCCGCGCGACCGGGATGAAATCGGCGACCCCGTTGCGCCCCTGCGGCAGGGTGGGAATCGGCACCGCATTGTAGCGTCGGCCGTAATAGCCGATCGCCCCGAGCGCATAGGCGTAGCCGCCGCCCGGCAGGCCGATCTGGCCGAGCACGCTCGCGAGCACCGCGCCCATCCACACCGGCTGCTCGCCATGGCGGGCGCGTTGCAACGACTGCGAGACGACGACAAGCGCGCGCCTGCCGTGCAGCCTGCGGGCCAGATCGCGGATCGCCTCCGGCGCAACCCCGGTAATCGCCGCCGCCCAGTCGGCGTCCTTCGGCTGGCCGTCATCCAGCCCCAGAACATGGCGCTCGAAAATCGGCCAGCCCTCGGTATAGCGATCGAGAAAGGCACGATCATGCAAATTCTCGGCGACCAGCGTATGGACGAGGCCGAGCATCAGCGCGGTGTCGGTTCCCGGCACGGTGCTGACCCATTCGGCGCAGGCTTCCTCCGGCAGGTCGCCGCGCAGCGGGCTGACCAGAACGAATTCGCAGCCCCGGGCGCGGGCGCGCGCCATCGCCCCGCGCTCGACATGCCGGCTGATCCCGCCGCCCGCGATCATGCTGTTCTTCAGCGCCATGCCGCCGAACGCGATCACGATCTCGCTGTGTCCGGCGATCTGCTCCCACGACACGTTGCGTTTGGTGATGTCGTCGGCCTTGCCGATGATGTGCGGCAAAAGCGGCGTCGCGGCGCCGGAACTGTAGCTGTTGACCGAGCGGACATAGCCGCCGAGCGCGGTGTTCAGAAACCTGTGGATCTGGCTTTGCGCGTGATGAAACCGTCCCGCGCTCGACCAGCCATAGGAGCCGCCGAACACCGCGCCCGGTCCGTGTTTGTCGCGCACGCGGGCAAGTTCGCCGCCAAGCCGGTCGATCGCTTCAGGCCACGACAGGGCAACGAATTCGTCGCGCCCGCGCCGCTCATCCGGCCCCGGTCCGTTCTCCAGCCAGCCGCGCCGCGCCATCGGCTGTGCGATCCGCGCCTTGTGCCGGAGTGCTGTGGGGAAGTTCTCGATAATGGCATTCGGATCGGGATTGCCG
>DASVGZ010000533.1:0-9210 GCA_036379275.1 Acidiphilium sp.
ACCGTCGACGATCCGTCCGCCGTGCTGATCGGGCGGGAGACAATTTTGCGCAACGGCGAGCGGATCGGCTGGCTGTCGAGCGGCGGGTTCGGCCATACGGTCGGGCTGTCGATCGGGTTCGGTTATGTTCGCAATCCCGAAGGCGTAACCGACGAATTTCTGAACAGCGGCAGCTATGCGCTGGAAATCGCCACCGAGACGGTGCCCTGCCGCCTGCACCTCGCCCCGCTCTACGACCCTGCGATGGCACGGATCAAGGCATAGATCGTTTTCCAGCACTTTCGGCCCCGTCCGATGGTTTTCGGACAGGGTTGGGCGGGCGTGTGTTGTGCGTGGTCAGGGCGGCGCGCGGGCAGTGCTGTGGATTGCTCGTGTGGCGGAGTTGCCTGCGATGAGGAGTCCACCCGCCGAAAGATAGATCAGGTCGCTTCGCTCGTGATGACGAGTCCGGCGGAGTCTGGCGCACGGCCGGAGCGGGGTGATTTTCGACGGAATGCGGGCGAAGGTTTCGGGAGGATTTGCGGCCGCAGCGGCCATGCGGTCGGCATGGATGGCGCGGACCTGATCGGCGAGGTCGCGCAGGGTTTGCACGGACCGGGCGAGTTGCCGTGCATTGGACGCGCCGGTTCCGCTCCAGCAGCCGAGGATGGCGCAGAGGGTTTCGATGAGGCGGATCAACGCCTCGATGGTCCGGGCCGGAGTCGGGGTTGATGATGGTGCGTCCGAATTCACGAACGAAATATGAACATTTTCGCGGCGATTGTCAATAGTGAAATTGACTAATGGTTATACATTATGGATCGCCACAGCGACTTCGTCGCCTCATGATGACGATTCTGCCTGCGAAATTTTGGATTACTCCCGCCTCGCAAGCTCGGCGTCATGATGACGGCAATGGGACGGCGGAAAGATGGGTCATGAGAAAATGGCGGAGGGGATGGGATTCGAACCCACGATACGCCTTGACAGCGTATAACGGTTTAGCAAACCGCCGCCTTCAGCCTCTCGGCCACCCCTCCGCCGGGGTCCACGGCGTATGCAGGCGGGGTTCATAAAGAGCGCGCGGGATTTCGTAAAGGGCAAGATGCGATACGGTATCGCCCCTCTGTCCCGATATTCAATAATTCGTTATATTGCGTTCATGGTTTGGGCCGAACCACCCCCGAAACTGACAGAATCCTGGGAGTGAGTCTGGGGCGAGGAGCCGCGCGCGGGGCGGCGTGGAACCTCGCCTCGGTTCTGGGCGAGCGCTGCTTCGGCTTCGCGGTCCTGGTCATCCTGCTCCGGCATGTCTCTGTCAGCGATGTCGGTGTGATCGCGATCGCCTCGGCGATTTCGGAAATCGGCCGGATGGTCACCTCCGGCGGTTCCGGCGAGCAGGTCGTCGCCTCGCCGGGGGACCGCTCGGTCGAGGCGGGCGCGTTCTGGGCGCAGTTTCTGCTCTCTCTCGTGGCGGCGGCGCTTCTGGTCGCGATCTCTCCCCTGCTTGCCCGGGTCTATGGCGACCATGCGCTCGGTTGGGTGACACGAACACTCTCTGTCAATATCGTCATCGGAGCGTTCCTGATCGTTCCTTCGGCCCGGCTCGCCCAGCGTTTCGGCTTCCGTACGCTCGGCCTGATGTCGCTTGGCAGCACGATCCTCGGCGGCGCGGTCGCCCTCGCCCTCGTGTTCACCGGGTACGATCTCGGCGCGCTGATCGCCCAGCGCATGGTCGGCGTCGCCTTCTATGCCGCCGCCGCCGCGATCGCCGCACGCTGGCGCCCGCCGGCCCTGCCGCCGGCCGCGGTGATCCGCTCGGCACTGCGCTTCAATGTTCCGATGATGGGAGCGGCCTTCGTCGATTACATCGCGATCACCGGCTATGTCGTCCTGATTGGCGCACGGATTCCGGTGATCGCGGTCGGGCAGTTCCGCATCGCCCAGCGGCTGTCCGAGGTGTTGCAGGAACTGGCGGTGTTTCCGGCCGCCAAGGTGTTTTTGCCGGTATTCGTCGCGGTGCGGGACAATCCCGAGCGGCGCTTTGCCGTCGCGCGTGCGCTGATGGACGCGCTGGCGATCGTCTCGTTCGGTGTGGCGGCGGTGGCCGGAGCGGCGGCGAAGCCGATCGTGATCCTGATGTTCGGACAGCGCTGGGCCGAGGCCGCGCCGGTGTTCGCCGCACTGAGCCTGATCGTGCCGGCGGCGGCGCTCTATGCCTTCGTCAACCCGATGCTGACCGCGCTGAAACGGCCCGGGCTGGTTTCCGCCTTTGCCGCGCTGAACGCGCTGACCATCGCGCTTGCCGCCTGGATCGCGGCGCCGTCCGGCCTGGTCCCGCTGGCCTGGACGCTGGCGGCGCGCGGCGGCCTTGCCGCGCTGGTGCTGCTGCCGGCGCTGTCGATCGGGATCGGGCGTTCAGCCTGGCCGCTGCTGCGCCTGTTTTTTGCTCCGCTCGCGGCGCTGGTCGCGGCAAGGGTCATGGCCGCGATTCTGCTGAACGCCGCCGCAACGGCACCGCTGTTCGTGCAGTTGATGCTCGGGGCGGGCATCGCCGCTCTGGTGTTTCTCGGCGTGATGATGCTGCTCGCGCCGGCACGGATCGTCCTTCTGGCGGGCCGGCTGATTCTGGTATTGCGCCCCTCGCCCGTGGTTTCGGAAATAGCCTGAGCGTCAGAAGTCGATCAGCCTGTCCCCGAATACGTCGAGAAATCCGGCGCGCAGGGCGGCGTCGACCGCCTCCATCGGGGCATCGACGCCGAGATCCGCGAGCGAGGTGACGCCGTGATCGCGGATGCCGCAGGGGACGATGCCGGCGAAGTGGCCGAGATCGGGCGCGACGTTGAGCGCAACACCGTGATAGCTGACCCAGCGCGACACCCGGACGCCGAGCGCGCCGATTTTCCGCTCCGCGCCGGTTGCCGGATCGACCACCCAGATGCCCACCCTGCCCTCGCGCAGTTCTCCCTTCACCCCGAACCGGGCGATGGCGCCGATCATCCAGGCCTCCAGCCCGGCGACGAAGCGGCGGATGTCGCGCGCCGGAACCGAGCCGTGCGGCCGGGCAAGATCGAGCATGACGTAGACGACCCGCTGGCCCGGCCCGTGATAGGTCCATTGGCCGCCCCGTCCGGTTGTCCGGTAGACCGGAATATCGCCGAAGCCGACCAGGTCGGCGTCCCGCGACGAAGTGCCGGCGGTGTAGAGCGGGGGATGCTCGACCAGCCAGAGTCTTTCGGCCGCCTCACCCGCCCGGATCGCCGCCGCCCGCGCCTGCATTTCGGCCAGCGCGGCCGTATAATCGGTGAGGGCCGGCGCCCTCACCCACTCGACTTCCGCCGCCATCGGGGCGGTTATTGATGCCTGCCGATCCATCGGCTATAGCGCTCCCGCTGCGATGCGGTCGTGGCGGAATGGTAGACGCGCAAGCTTGAGGTGCTTGTGGGGGAAACCCTGTGGAAGTTCGAGTCTTCTCGACCGCACCAGTTTTCTGATCCTTTCGTTGAACCCCGACATCGCTGTCCTGATATGTCGCTCCCCGGTTGTTCCGGGAGCGACAATGCGCGATTGTCGCCGGAAACAGGGGAACAGGCACATGGACGATACTCTCCGCAAGGCGGCTCTCGAATACCACCGCCATCCACGCCCGGGCAAACTGGCGATCACGCCGACCAAGCGGATGGAGACCTCGCGCGACCTGTCGCTCGCCTATTCCCCCGGCGTCGCGGCCGCGTGCCTCGCCATCAAGGACGATCCCGATACCTCGTATGACTATACCATCCGCGGCAATCTGGTCGCGGTGATCACCAACGGCACCGCCGTTCTCGGCCTCGGCAATATCGGCGCGCTGGCGTCGAAGCCGGTGATGGAGGGCAAGGCGGTATTGTTCAAGAAATTCGCCGGGATCGACACGTTCGACATCGAGGTCGACGAAACCGACCCCGACAAGTTCATGGACGTGGTGGCGGCGCTCGAACCCTCGTTCGGCGGTATCAATCTCGAGGACATCAAGGCGCCGGAATGCTTCCGCATCGAGCAGACGCTGCGCGAGCGGATGAACATTCCGGTGTTCCACGACGACCAACACGGCACCACGATCATCGTCGGTGCGGCGGTGCTCAACGCGCTGAAGCTGCAGGACAAGGCGATCGGCGATGTCAGGATCGTCACCTCGGGCGCCGGGGCGGCGGCGCTCTCGTGCGTGAAGAATCTGGTCGCGCTGGGAGCAAAACCCGAAAACATCACGATGACCGATATCGAAGGGGTCATCTACAAGGGCAGACCGAAGCTCGATCCCACGCTGGAGCCGGTCGCGCGCGAAACCGAATCGCGGACGCTGAGCGAGGTGCTGGATGGCGCCGATATATTCCTCGGCCTGTCCGCGCCGGGAGTGCTGAAAGCCGAATGGCTCGGTAAATTCGCGCCGAATCCGCTGATTCTCGCCCTTGCCAATCCCGAACCGGAGATCATGCCCGATCTGGTCACGGAGCATCGACCGGACGCGATCGTCTGCACCGGGCGCAGCGATTTTCCCAATCAGGTGAATAATGTCCTGTGCTTCCCGTTCATTTTCCGGGGCGCGCTCGACGTGGGCGCGACCGCGATTACCGAAGGGATGAAACTGGCGGCGATCCACGCGATTGCCGGATTGACCCGGATCGAGGCGTCGGAGACGGTGGCGGCGGCCTATGGCGGGCAGGCGCCGGTGTTCGGGCCGGAATACATCATTCCGAAACCGTTCGATCCCAGACTGATCCTGCACATCGCCCCCGCCGTTGCCCGGGCTGCGATGGAGGAAGGTGTCGCGCGGCGACCGATCCCGGATTTCGACGCCTATACCCATGAATTGAGCCGCTTCGTGTTCCGCTCGGGACTGCTGCTCCGCCCGGTCATCGAGGTCGCGCGGCAGGCGGGACAGCGGATCGTCTATGCCGAGGGCGAGGACGAGCGCGTGTTGCGCGCGGCGCAGAGCGTGATTGACGACCGGCTCGGGGTTCCGCTTCTGGTCGGCAAGAGCGACACCATCCTGCGGCGGATCGCGGCGCTTGGACTGCGAATGAAGCCGGAGCAGGATTTTCGGATCATCGACTTCGAGCGCGAGACCGGGCTGTTCCGCCGTCTGCTCGACGAATACCAGCGCATCGTCGGCCGGCGCGGCGTGCCGCCGGACGCGGCGTTCCGCCAGCTTACCCGCCGTCCCACGGTTGCCGCCGGAATGCTGCTTTCGGCCGGCGAGGCGGATGCCGCGATTTGCGGCGGGCTGGGCGACTGGTCGCGCCAGTTTCGCTACGCGCTGCCGATCATCCAGCGCCGGAAGGGGATCACCCGGGTCTCGGCGGTGACCGCGCTGATTTTGCAAAGCGGCAACCTGTTCTTCTGCGACACCCATGTGAACGAAGATCCGTCGGCCGAGGCGATCGCCGAGATGACCCACCTCGCCGCTGCCCTGGTGACGCGCTTCGGCATCACGCCCAAGGTGGCACTGCTGTCGCACTCCAATTTCGGCGCCTCCAACTCGCCCTCGGCGCGCAAGATGCGCAAGGCGCTGGCGCTGATCCACGCCGAAGACCCGGAGCTCGAGGTGGATGGCGAGATGCACGCCGACGCCGCACTGGTCGAACCGATCCGCGTGCGCTCGGTTTGCGACAGCCGGCTGAAAGGCTCGGCCAACCTTCTGGTGCTGCCGAACATCGACGCGGCGAACATCTCGTTCAACCTGCTCAAGGCCGCCGGCGAGGCGGTGACCGTGGGGCCGTTCCTGCTCGGGCTCGCGAAGCCGCTGCATATCGCGGTGCCGAGCGTGACCGCGCGCGGCCTGATCAACATGAGCGCGGTGGCCGCGATGGAAGCGTCGCAACTGGCGAAATAGCGCCCGCCGGTTTCGATACGGTTATGCTACGGTCACGGCGGACGCGCCGTGACACGGTGATATTCTGCCGACCGTAGCACGGGAACCCATCGGGGCGGCACGCCTGCCAGGGCTCCCGGAGCGATTTGCGGGGTTCGGGCAGGCCCCGCCGGCGCGTTCACCCCTGCGCGCGCCGATATCCTCGCCGGCCGGTGAAGATGGCGGTTCCTTTTGAGGCTTGCCTTGATTTGCGAACCCGTTCCATAATTCGCCCATAAGCCGAGGAGAGGAACCGTCATGTCGCAATCCGAACGCATCGCCGTAAAACCGGACATCGCCGCGAAGGCCGGGGTCAACCGCCAGAAATACGACGACATGGTCAGGCGGGCGGGCACGGAACCCGACAAATTCTGGGCCGGGGAGGCGAAGCGGCTCGACTGGGTGAAGTTTCCCACCAAAATCAAGAACACCAGCTATTCCGGCAACGTCTCGATCAAATGGTACGAGGACGGGGTGCTCAACGCCTCCGCCAACTGCCTCGACCGGCATCTCGCCACGCGGGGCGACCAGGTCGCGATCATCTGGGAAGGCGACGATCCGAACGACCAGAAGCACGTCACCTACCGGCAGTTGCACGCCGAGGTGTGCCGCATGGCCAATGTGCTGAAATCGCTCGGCGTAAAGAAGGGTGACCGGGTCACCGTCTATCTGCCGATGATCGTCGAGGCGGCGGTCGCGCTGCTCGCCTGCGCGCGGATCGGCGCGATCCATTCGGTGGTATTCGGCGGCTTCTCGCCGGACAGCCTGGCCAACCGGATCATCGGCTGCGATTCCGACATCCTGATCACCGCCGACGAGGGCCGGCGCGCCGGACGGCGGGTGCCGCTGAAGGCCAATGCCGACGCGGCGCTGAAACTGTGCCCGAAGGTGAAATCGGTTCTGGTGGTTCGCGCGACCGGCGGCGCCGTGGCGATGCAGGCCGGGCGCGACCACTGGTATGACGAGGCGGCGGCGAAGGTTTCCGCCGACTGCCCGCCCGAGCCGATGGGTGCGGAAGACCCGCTGTTCATTCTCTACACCTCGGGCTCGACCGGCAAGCCGAAGGGTGTGCTGCATACCACCGGCGGCTACATGGTCTGGGCCAGCTTCACCCACGAACTCACCTTCGACTACAAGCCGGGTGAGATCTACTGGTGCACCGCCGATGTCGGCTGGGTGACCGGGCACACCTATATCGTCTACGGACCGCTCGCCAACGGCGCGACCACGGTGATGTTCGAGGGGGTTCCGAACTACCCGGATTCCTCGCGCTTCTGGCAGGTGGTGGACAAGCACAAGGTCAGCATCTTCTATACCGCCCCCACCGCGATCCGCGCCCTGATGCGCGACGGCGACGGGCCGGTGAAGCGCACCTCGCGCAAGAGCCTTCGGATTCTGGGCAGCGTCGGCGAGCCGATCAACCCGGAAGCCTGGCTGTGGTATTACCGCGTGGTCGGCGACGAGCGTTGCCCGGTGATCGACACCTGGTGGCAGACCGAGACCGGCGGCACCCTGATTTCCGCCCTGCCCGGCGCGATCGACCAGAAGCCCGGATCGGCGACCCTGCCGCTGCCCGGGGTGAAGCCGGTGCTGGTCGATGGCGACGGCCATGTGGTCGAAGGCGCGGGCGAGGGCAATCTCTGCATGGCCGATAGCTGGCCGGGCCAGATGCGTACCGTGTTCGGCGATCATGACCGCTTCGTCCAGACCTATTTCAGCACCTTCAAGGGGCTGTATTTCTCGGGCGACGGAGCGCGCCGCGACGAGGACGGGTATTACTGGATCACCGGCCGGGTCGATGACGTGATCAACGTTTCGGGCCACCGGATGGGCACGGCGGAGGTCGAATCCGCGCTGGTCGCGCACCCGAAGGTCGCCGAGGCGGCGGTGGTCGGCTTCCCGCACGACATCAAGGGCCAGGGCATCTACGCCTATGTCACCCTTGTCGCGACCGAGACGCCGACCGACGCGCTCAGGACCGAACTGGTCGCCTGGGTGCGCAAGGAGATCGGCCCGATCGCCGCGCCCGACACGATCCAGTGGGCACCCGGCCTGCCGAAAACCCGCTCGGGCAAGATCATGCGCCGGATCCTGCGCAAGATCGCGGCGAACGAGACCGACAATCTGGGCGACGTGTCCACCCTCGCCGACCCGACGGTGGTGAAGGATCTGGTCGACAACCGGTCGGCATGAGCACGGCCGGTACGAGCAGGGCCGACATGAGCAAGTCCGGCACGATCGACCACCAGGCCGGCAAGGTTCACCGCGTCATCGGCTCGGACGGGGTCGGACTGCACGTACGGGAATGGGGACCCGAAGGCGCGCAGCCGATCCTGTTCATCCATGGCTGGTCAGCGAGCTATCTCGCCTGGAACAACCAGTTCGACAGTGCGCTGCGCGAGCGGTTCCGCATCGTCTGCCTCGATCTGCGCGGCCACGGGTTTTCCGACAAACCGCTCGACCGCGACGCCTACCGGACCGGTGCGCATTGGGCCGACGACATCGCCACGGTGATGATCGAACTGCGGCTGAAGCGGCCGGTCCTGGTCGGCTGGTCCTATGGCGGGTACGTGATTTCGGACTATCTGGCGCGGCACGGCACCGCCAATGTCGGCGCGGTGAACTTCGTCGGCGCGGCGGTGATCTCGTCCAATCCGCCACGTCATATCGGCGGGGAATTCATCGACGGCGCTCTGATGGCGGCGAGCGAGGACCCTGCGGTGATGATCGAGGGGGTGCGCCAAGTGGTTCACGCCCTCACCTACAAACCACAGCCAGCCGCCGACATCGAACGCGCGATGCTCGCCTCCGGCCTGACCCCGCCGGCGGTGCGCGCGTTCCTTCTGATGCGCACGCTCGACTTCACCGACACTCTGGCGAAGCTCGATCGACCCTGTCTGGTCACCCAGGGCGACGAGGACAGCATCGTGCTGCCCGCGATGGCCGAACACATCGCGGCCTCGGTGCCCGGAGCGGTGCTGTCGCGCTATGCCGGCTGCGGCCACACGCCGCAGCAGGAATTCGCCGAGCGGTTCAATGACGAACTGACGGCGCTGGCCGGGCGGGTCTGAGCCGGGCGGGTTTAACCCAGGAACTTCTGGAGCGCCGCGATCACCGCCGCTGGTTTTTCGGCGTGAAGCCAATGGCCGGCACCCGCGACGGTCTCGATCTCCGCCTTCGGGAACCGCGCATGGATCGGCCCCTCGGCGCTCGCCGGCACATAGGGCGAGGTACCGCCGTGCAGGAACAGGGCCGGACCGTCATAGGGGGCCAGCGGCGCGGGATCGTGCCAGTCGATCAGGTCCGCCATCGCGCCGGCGATTTCGGCGAGGCCGAGGCGCCAG
>DASVGZ010000534.1:0-6935 GCA_036379275.1 Acidiphilium sp.
CGAAGGCTTCCGGTCCGAGATGATACCGCCGTGACGCCGGGTCGTAGGCGGTGAACCCCTGATGGGTCAGGGCCTGCAACAGCCGGTGCACGGTGGGCCGGGTGAGCCCGGTCTGCTCGACCGCTTCGACCAGCCGCAATCCGGTCCGGCTGCGGGACGCGACGATGCGCAGCAGATCCAGTGCGCGGTTGAGGCTCTGGGTGCCGGTTTCGGCGGATTTCTTTTCCATCCTCGCTAACATACTTGTTTTTAGTCCACAATATGGATATATATGAACTTTCGATTTGGACTTTACATAGAAAAACACTCGCAGTAAACATAGCGGCGAACGAACCAATAAAATTTTTCAGGAAATGTCCACGATGCGAGAGATACGCAACAAAATTCCATCACATTACGCCCGCGCCGTCTTGGATTGCGCGCGGAGCGGGTTGTAAGAAACGCCGTTTCAGGAAAACAGTGGGAGGCCACACACGATGAAAACCATTTCTCGCCGCACGATCCTCGGAACCGGGGCCGCTTTGCCTCTGGTCGCGCTTCACAGCGGGCCGGCCGGCGCGGCGCAGACGTTCCGCTATCGCCTCGCGACCAATCTCGCGACGACCCATCCGCTCAACACGACCCTGACGACGGCCATTGCGAAAATAAAGGAACGCAGCAACGGCCAGGTTCAGATCACCCTGTTTCCGAACAGCGTGCTCGGGCCGGATACCGACATGCTCAGCCAGATCCGCACCGGCGCGGTTCAGTTCTTCACCCTGTCCGGCCTTATTCTGTCGACTCTGGTGCCGGAAGCGGCGCTGTCCGGTGTGGGCTATGCGTTCAAGGACTACGATCAGGTCTGGTCGGCGATGGACGGCAAGGTCGGTGGCTATATTCGCAGCAAGATCGCAACCCACGGGCTGATCGCGTTCGACAAGATTTTTGACAACGGCTTTCGTGAAATCACCACAAGCACGCACCCGATCGACACGCCCGCGGACCTCAAGGGCCTGAAGATCCGCGTGCCGTATGCCGCGCTGTGGACCTCGCTGTTCAAGAGCTTCGGTTCGGTGCCGACCTCGATCAATTTCGCCGAGGTGTATTCGGCGTTGCAGACCCATCTGGTCGCCGCCCAGGAAAATCCGCTCGCGATCATCGAGACTTCGAAGCTGTATCAGGTTCAGAAATACTGCTCGATGACCAACCATATGTGGGACGGGTTCTGGTTTCTTGCCAATCCGGCGGCGTTCAGGAAGCTTTCGCCGAAGCTGCAGGGTATCGTGCAGGAGGAGATCAACGCGGCGGCGGTTGCCGAGCGCACCGAGGTGCTCAAGCTGAACGATTCCCTGCAGACCAAACTCGCGCAGCAGCACATGGTCTTCAACAAGACCGATCCGCAGCAGTTCCGCGATGTTCTGATCAAGGCGGGCTTTTATACGCAGTGGCACAAGCACTTCGGCGATCAGGCCTGGTCGCTGCTCGAAGGTGCTGTCGGCAAGCTCGGATGACCGAGACGATCTGGTCACGTCCGGTTTCGTCACGGAGTATGGCGGACCGGCTGTGCGAACAGATCGACGCGGCTCTCGGTCGTGTGACCGAGGCCGCTGCGGCGGTGGTTCTGTGCGTCGAGATTCTGATTCTCGGTGCAAGCATCGTGGCCAGAACTCTCGGCGTCGCCATGGTCTGGTCGGAGGAGCTGGAATCGATCCTGTTTCTCTGGCTGGCGATGCTCGGCAGCGTGATCGCCCTGCGGCAGGGGCGGCACATGCGCATGACCGCGCTGGTTACCCGCCTCAGCGATGCGGGGCGGGATGTCGCCGAAACCCTGGCGCTGGTCGCGATGGGCGGGTTTGCGATTCTGTTGCTGCCGGAAGCGACGGGGTATGCGATCGCGCAGAATGTCATTCATACGCCGGCGCTGGGGGTTTCGGGCAGCCTGCGCACCGCGGCGATGCCGGTCGGGTTCGCGCTGATCCTCGCGACCTCGCTGACCAAGCTGATCCGCCACAAATGGCGCGATCTTGCGATCGCGCTTCTGGGGCTGATCGTTCTCGGCGGTGCGATCGCGCTGGCCGCGCCCGCCTTCGAGGCGATGGGCAACTGGGCGCTGGTGTTTTTCTTCGTTTTTCTGCTCGGCACCGGAATTGCCGCCGGAGTGCCGATCGGGTTTGCCTTCGGCCTTGCGACCTTCGCCTATCTTGCCGATGTCGGCGGGATTCCGATGAGCGTGATGGTCGGCCAGATGCAGGAGGGGATGAGCGCCCTGATCCTTCTTGCCGTGCCGCTCTTCGTTTTTCTCGGCGCGCTGATCGAGATGACCGGCATGGCGCGCGCCATGGTCGACAGCCTGGCGACGCTGTTCGGCCATTTCCGGGGCGGGCTGTCCTACGTTCTGCTGGGTGGCATGTATATCGTTTCGGGCATATCCGGCGCGAAGGCGGCCGATATGGCGGCGGTGGCCCCGGTGCTGTTTCCGGAGATGCGCAAGCGCGGCATACCCGATGGTGAACTGGTTTCCCTTCTGTCGGCATCGGGCGCGATGGGCGAGACGATTCCGCCGAGCCTTGTACTGATCATTCTCGGGTCGGTGACCGGCACCTCGATCGCCGGATTGTTTGCCGGAGGAATGCTGCCGGCGCTGGTGCTTGCGATCGCACTCGCCCTGATCAGTCGTCACAATGCCGGGCGTGACGGGCTGGGCGGGACGAAACGGGCGCCGTTCGGCCTGATGGGGCGGAATTTCGTGATCGCGATACCGGCGCTGATCGTGCCGTTCCTGATCCGCTTCGCGGTTGCCGATGGCGTTGCGACGGCGACGGAAGTTTCCACCATCGGGATTTTCTATTCGGTAGTGATCGGCCTGGTGATCTACCGGCAGTTCGACTGGCACCGCCTTTATCCGATACTGGTTGAAACGGCATCGCTGTCAGGGGCGATCCTGTTCATCATCGGCGCGGCGAGCTGCATGTCGTGGGCGCTGACCCAGTCGGGTTTCGCGCAGACGCTCAGCACCGCCATGCGGGATGCGCCAGGCGGGCAGGCCGGATTCCTGATCGTCTCGATCGTGATGTTCATCATTCTCGGCAGCGTGCTGGAGGGGATTCCGGCGATGGTTCTGTTCGGCCCGCTGGTGTTTCCGATCGCCCAGGCCGTAGGGGTCAACGAGATTCATTATGCGATCGTCGTGATCCTGGCGATGGGAATCGGCCTGTTCGCACCGCCGTTCGGTGTCGGCTATTATGCCGCCTGCGTGATCGGCCGGATCGACCCGAATGCCGGGATGCGACGGATCTGGCCGTATCTCGGCGCCCTTCTGATCGGGTTGCTGATCGTGGCGTTCGTGCCCGCGATCACCACGATCCTTCTGCCTTCCGGCCAATAATCGAGGAGAATTGCGGATGAGACTGAACGGCAAGGTGGCGCTCGTCACCGGGGGACTTTCCGGCATTGGCGGAGCGATCGCCGAACGTTTCGGCGCCGAGGGCGCGCGGGTGATCGCGGCCGACATCGCGGCGCCCGCCGGGGCGGTCGATCCGTCCACGGACGTGGCGCCGCTTCGCCTCGATGTTTCCGATTCCGCCATGGTTGAGGCCGCGGTGGCCGAAGTTCTGGGCAAGTACAGGCGGATCGACTGTCTCGTTCATGCCGCGGGCATCGGCCGTGACATTCCGTTTCTGGAAACCGGGATTGACGAGTTCGACCGGATCATCGCCGTTAATCTGCGCGGCACGTTTCTCGTCGGCCAGGCCTGTGCGCGGGCAATGCGCGATCAGGGCGGCGGCTCGATCGTGAATATCGCGAGCGTTTCGGGAATGCGCGGCAATGTCGGGCGATCCGCCTATGGCGCCTCGAAAGGCGGCGTGGTCATTCTCAGCCAGGTGATGGCGGTGGATCTCGCGGCCTATGGCATCCGGGTCAACGTGATCGCGCCGGGGCCGGTCGATACACCCCTGGTCGCGCGGATGCATTCCTCGGCGATCCGTGAGCGGTGGACCGATCATACGCCGCTGGGCCGTTATGCGCAGCCGGAGGAGATTGCCGGAGCCGCCGTGTATCTGTGCTCGGACGATGCTTCGTATGCGACCGGTATCGTTCTGCCGGTGGATGGCGGATTTTCCGGCTCGGGGTTGACCGCGCTGGCTGACTGACAGAGGCAGGGCCGGACCGGATTCGCGTCCGGTATTCGCCGATTGAATTTCCGGAGCCGAATGCCCTAATTTTCTGAACAGGTTTTCGCCTGCGGAAGAGGATCATGGGTATGCCGGACCGGTTCGGCCACTATGTTCAGTTTCAGCCGGAAGCCGGCACATCGCCGGCCCATGCGGTGGAAGACGAGGCGGTGGAAGATGGGCCGGTCGAGCCCGACCTGCCGGTTGGTGTCAGCATCTATCTGAAGCCGCTTCCCGGCGATACAGTTTCACTGACGGAAGGATTTCAGGAGCGCGAGACGCTCCGGGCGCTGCGTGAACGGAACCATCGCGAGACTATCCGGCTGCTCGCGGATTTTGCCACGGTCAATGGTTTGACGGTTGAACTCGCCGATCCGGCCCGACGGCTGGTGCGGCTGACCGGGTCGGCGATGCGCATGGAGCGCGCATTCCGGGTTACGCTGAGCCATTATCGCGGGGTCGGCGGGCGGTTTCGCGCCTGCTCCGGCGCACTGCATCTGCCGGAAGAACTGGCAGGGATCGTGGAATCGGTTCTCGGCCTCGACACCCGCCCGGTGGCGCGACCGCGACTTGTCTGGCGTCCGGCCTCGACGGCGCAGCAGGGCTATCTGCCCAATCAGTTCGCCGCGTTCTATGATTTTCCCGACGGGCTGGATGGCAGTGGACAGACGATCGCGCTGATCGAACTGGGCGGCGGTTTTCGTGAAGCCGATACCCGCGCCGCTTTCGAGACGATGGGGTTGCCTTCGCCGCGCGTCGTCGTGGTTCCGGTGGACGGAGCGGCCAATCTGCCGTCTGGTGGCGGAGCTGACGGCGAGGTGGCGCTCGACATCCAGGTTGCCGGCGGGGTGGCGCCGGGAGCCGGATTGGCCGTGTATTTTTCCACCAATACCGATGCCGGGTTCGCCGATGCGATTTCGGCCGCGATTCACGACCGGATCCATCGGCCATCCATCGTTTCGATCAGTTGGGGCGGTGCGGAAACCGCCTGGCCGGCACAAGCGATCGGCACCATGAACACGTTGCTTCAGGATGCGGCTGGTCTCGGTATTTCCGTTTTTGCGGCTTCGGGTGACAGCCTGGCGACGGACGGGATCGATGACGGTGCGGCGCATGTGGTGTTTCCCGCCTCGAGTCCGTGGGCGATCGGTTGCGGCGGCATCGCAACGACCATTTCCGCAGGGACGATCGTTGCCCAGACGGTCTGGAACGATGGAACCAGCGGCACCGGCGGCGGAATCAGCGATCTGTTCGCCGAACCGGCTTTTCAGGACAGCGTGACCCTACCGCCGAGCGTCAACGGTGGCCGCAAGGGGCGCGGTGTGCCGGATGTGGCGGGGAATGCCGCGCCGGAGAGCGGTTATCGGATCGTTGCCGACGGTGAGGTTCTGCTCAGCGGCGGAACCAGCGCCGTTGCGCCGCTCTGGGCCGGGCTGGTCGCACGAATCAATCAAGGCGCCGCACGACCGGCCGGGTTTTTCCTTCCCGCCGTTTATGGCCATCCCGAATTGTTCATGGAGGTTACGACGGGTTCTGACAGACCGGCTGGATCGACGATCGGCTACGATGCCGGACCGGGCTGGAACGCCTGCACCGGGCTTGGCGCGCCGCGCGGAAAAGCAATCGAAAAGATGCTGACCGGAACCGGAGAATAACCGAATCGGCAAGGAGGAGAGCAACCGATGGTGTCGCAAACCGCATCCACCCCCGACCCCGCGAAACGGCCTGTCAGGGCGGTGGAGAAGGACCAGCCCTGCTTCGACCCGGTCGCCTACGGCAACGGACCGGAAGATTCTGTGACCGATGCCACGGAAAATGCCGCGATCACCCATCATGAAATCGTTCTGGACGGCAAATCGATCCGCTACACAGCGACGGCCGGGCATCTGGTGACGGTCGACCCAAGCAGTTCGAAGCCGGACGCCAAGATTTTTTATGTCGAATTCACGGCGGAAGTGGCGGATCATACGGTGCGGCCGGTCACGTTTTTCTACAATGGCGGTCCGGGATCGTCGTCTGTCTATGTGCTGCTCGGCTCTTTCGCGCCGATGCGCATCCATACGGCGCTTCCGGGCTTTACGCCGCCGGCTCCCTACACGATCGAGACCAACCCGGACAGTTTGCTGGACCGCAGCGATCTCGTGTTCATCAACCCGGTCGGCACCGGCTATTCCGCCGCGATCGCGCCCAAGGTGAACAAGGATTTCTGGGGGGTCGATCAGGATGCAGGTTCGATCAGGCAGTTCATCAAGCGTTATCTCACCGCCAATGACCGCTGGAACTCACCGAAATTCCTGTTCGGCGAATCCTACGGCACGGCACGCAGTGCGGTGCTTTCATGGCTGTTGCATGAGGACGGGGTGGATCTGAACGGAATCACGCTGCAATCCTCAATCCTCGATTACAGTCAGGCGGGCAACCCGGTCGGACTGCTGCCGACCTGGGCCGCCGATGCCTGGTATCATGGCAAGGTCACGGTGCAGCCTAGACCGGCGACCCTGCCGCCCTATGCCGAAGCCGCCACGAGCTTTGCCGCGCATGACTACGCGGCGGCGTTGAGTGCGTTTCCTCATTCCGACCCGGCGACAGTCAAAAAGCTGAGCCAGGAGATCGGCATCGACGAGACGACGCTGACCGGTTGGTCGCTGAATGTCGCGGCGACGAATGACCGTGGCACCGCGCTGTTTCTTCTTGCCTTGCTCAAGGACAAGGGGTTGGCGCTGGGAGCCTATGACGGGCGCGCGACCGGTGTGGATACCGGCATTGCCGCCCGGATCGATCCGA
>DASVGZ010000535.1:0-6127 GCA_036379275.1 Acidiphilium sp.
GAACCGTTACGAAACCCGCAATCAGTACAAGCCGCCCTATGGCTCGAACTGGCAGACGCCATCCCTTCTGTCGGATACGGGTGAGTTGCCGTCCGCCGGATTTTCCAGCCCGGCTTCGGGCGGCGCCACGTCACCGTCGCCGTCCGCCGGCGGCGCTACTGCGCCAGCGCAGTAGCCGGTGCGGTTGGGGCTGGCGCCGGAGCGGCAGCATCCACGGTCATCCCGAACGCCTCGGCGCGCCGCGCCGGATCCCTCGTGCGCCGCGCGGCTTCCGCCCGTTTGATCAGGGCTTCGGTGGCGGAGTTGCCAAGAGTCTGCCTGCCGAGTTTGCGCGCGTGCGCGATTTTGCCGCTATAGGCGAGCAGCATTACCGCGTTGGCATCCTCGGCGCGCGGTGCGTTGGGCAGTGAAATCGCCGAGGCGATCATGCGCTCCGCCGCATCGGTCTGGCCATCGGCGGCGAGTGTCAGGGCGAGATTGCCGCGCAGGACCGGATCGGTGGGGTCGAGGACGATCGCCTGCCGGTCCATCGCCTCCGCATCCGCGGTCCGGCCGAGCAGGTCGAGCGCGACCGCCTCGTTGCGCAAAACCTTTGGATCGGTCGATGTTTTCGCGAAAGGTGCCAGAATCGCGTCGGCCTGCTCCGCATTGCCCGAGCCGAGTTCCGCGATCCCGAGGTCGATCTGCGCCCCGGCGGATTTCGGCACGCGCTGAAGATAGGCGTCGAGCAGGATTTTTGCCTGCTCGAACTGCCCCTGCCGCTCCGCGACCTCGGCTTCCGCCAGAAACGCTTCCGTATTTTGCGGATCGGCCTGCCGGGCGAGCCGGTCGAACGACGCGGCGGAGGCAAGATCGCCGCGCTGGAGCGCGGATTTGCCGAGAGAAAGGTAATTTTGCGCGCGCGCCTCGCCGGGAGACGACCGGGGCGTACAACCGCTCAGGACGAATGCCGCGCCGAGTATCGCGCAGGAGACGACCGGTCCCGTCATTCGCCGCATTGGTGCTTCCTCCCCGAAACCTGAATTCGGATGTTAGCGTGATGTGTCCGGTATGACCAGTGATCGCACGCGGATAATACTCGATCGTATCGATCGGCCTCTCTGCCTCGCACGAAATCGCCCGGCGGGGGCCACAAAAAAGCCGTTCTTGGCGGGTTTCTGAAAACCGGCCTCGAATGGAGTATTGTCATGGACGGAAAAATTGCCGGATTGCTGGGCGCGATGGCCAGTCTCGCGGCGATGAACGCGGCGCAGGCTTCGGTGCCACGGACGCCGGATGCGCAAGATGTGTCCGGTGTGTCATCCTACGCGGACCTGCTTGAGCCGATCCCGAACGCGACTGAACTGCTCAGGGCGGACGATATGGCCCACGCCTCCCGGGAAGCGGCGGCGCAGGACGCGAAGGTCGAGCTGGCACGGGCCTATCTGGAATTCCAGTTCGGTCCGGCGCCGACGCCCTATTACGCCTACCCGTATCCCTACACGTATCCCTATTCCTATCCGTATCCCTATTATCGCCATCACCACCACCATCATCATCACCACCATCATCACCACCACCACCATCATCATCACGGCTGGCAGGGGTGAGCAGGGCAGGGTGAGTGGAGCAGGCGGGGCGCGCCCGGTCAGGGATCTCGCCGCCGAGCCTTCTTCCGGGCCGCCTGAAGCAGGCGGCGATAGGTCGCGTCGAACACGGTATTGGTCGATGAAAGCCAGCGGGAATCCTGCCCCAGCGTTTCCCGGCTGGCGTGAATCCGGCGGCCGCGCAGCTCGCGTTCGGCGGCCTCGTCCTCCGGCATCGGAACCAGGTCGAAATCGCACTCCCCGGGCAGAAACAGCAGTTGCATGAACGGCTCGCCCGGCCGGAACACATGGGTAACTCCCTCCGGCGGCGCCTTGAACACGACGAAGGCGATCATCGGCCACCAGCTCGTGCGCAGAAGGGCGGGAACCGCGAGCGGCACGTCGTCCGTCTTGCTGGTGTAGAAGCGCGGATGCGGCTCGGTCCGCACCGCGATATCGGCATCCACCTTGAGGTCGAGAAGAAGCTGGTAAGTGTAAAAACCTTCGCCGAAATCGCGGAACGGCGGCCACTGGATGCCGGTTTCGGGGTCAGGGCCGAAATCGCCGTCGAGAACCACGCGCCCGGCGCGACGGGAGACCCGCAATTCGTTGTCGTACGGGTAGAACAGCTCGATCCCGTACTGCGCCGATTCGACGAAGGGCGCGCAGTGCCAGGCCTGCTCGTGCGAGCCGTCCCTGCGCGGCTGCTTCTCGCCGGCCCAGCCGGGAACCTCGATCCGGGTCCGGCGCGGCGCCAGCCGCGGCTCGAACAGCCGGTATTTGACCGTGATCGTCATGAACTCTCCTGCCTTGTCTCGCCACTATTCCATCGAACCATCAATACCGGCAGGATGGCGATAATTTGGCATGGCAGGGAGATGGTTTCATGGGACAGCACTCGGGGGAGCAGCAGTCGGGGCGGTATCCCGACCCGGCGGTGGAAATCCTGCGGCCCGGTTTCGCGAAATACCGGCTGTTCAACGCCTCGGTCGAACGTCTGGCGACCGGGTTGCGCTGGGCCGAGGGGCCGGTCTGGTTCGGCGACAGCCGCACCCTGCTGTGGAGCGACATTCCGAACGACCGGATCATGCGCTGGGACGAGGCAAGCGGCACGGTCTGCACGTTCCGCCAACCGGCGAATTACGCCAACGGCAACACGCGGGACCGGCAGGGGCGGCTGATCACCTGCGAGCATGGCGGCAGGCGGGTGACCCGCACCGGCTATGACGGGCGGATCACCACGCTGATCGACCGGTTCGACGGCAAGCTGCTCAACTCGCCGAACGATGTCGTTGTGAAGTCCGACGGCAGCGTCTGGTTCACCGATCCGCCCTTCGGCCTGCAATCGGAGTACGAGGGCGGTGGCGGCACGCAGGACCTGCCCGCCAATGTCTACCGGATCGACGGGCAGACCGGAGCCGCAACCATCGTCGCGGACGATGTCATCGGGCCGAACGGGCTGGCGTTCTCGCCCGATGAAACAAGGCTCTACATCGTGGAGTCGCGCGGCGTGCCGAACCGGACGATCCGGGTCTACGACGTGGTGGACGGGCTGCGGCTCGCCGGCGGCCGGGTGTTCGTCGATGCCGGGCCGGGCACGCCGGACGGCATCCGCTGCGATGTCGATGGCAATGTTTGGGCCGGCTGGGGCATGGGCACACCGGAACTGGACGGGGTGCTGGTGTTCGATCCCGCGGGCGAGGCGATCGGCCGGATCGCCCTGCCGGAGCGCTGCGCCAATCTCTGCTTCGGCGGCGCTCGGCGCGACCGCCTGTTCATGGCGGCCGGCCACTCCCTCTTTGCGCTGTATGTGAAGACCCAGGGCGCCGAAGGCGGATAGCAAATTGGGTTGAATCTCGAAATGGAACCGTTATTTGGTTGAATTCTCGAAATTTATATCTAGCCAAACGCGTGTTGATTTCGCGTATTCACCCGATTACTTTCCATTCATTGCTTTCGGTGACTAAAACTTGTTTCCAGAACAGGCGAGGATATTTCCGTGATTTCTCAAAAATCACTGAAAACCGTTGCCGGCGGACGGTTTTCCCGAATTGCGGCTGGCCGGCTCGGGGCATTCGATGCGCGAAGTGATAGCGGCGAACCCGATCACGAACGCGACCGGCTCCGTTCCGTCGCCGACACGGCGAAACTGGCAACCGCGCTTGCCGCCCCGAAAGAAGATCGCTTCGTCGTCGGCACCAGCAGGGCGATGCACCGTCTGTTCGAGACGATTCGGAAATTCGCCTGCGCGGATGCACCGGTTCTCATCGTCGGTGAAACCGGCACCGGCAAGGAACTGGTCGCCAACGCGATCCATCAGAAATCGGAGCGGGCGAACGGACCGTTCCGGGCGGTCAACTGCGCGGCGATTCCGCCGACCCTGATCGCCTCCGAACTGTTCGGCTACGAAAAAGGCGCATTCACCGGCGCGGTCGGCCGCAAGACCGGCCTCATCGAGGCAGCACGCGGCGGAACCCTGTTTCTCGACGAAATCGGTCACCTGCCGGGCGATCTTCAAGGCTATATGCTGCGATTCCTTCAGGAGAAAACCATCCAGCGGGTCGGCGGCATCAGCCCGATCCCGGTCGATGTCCGGGTCATTGCCGCGAGCAACGTGAATTTCGACGAGGTCATGGCCGCCGGCGCGTTCCGCCCCGATCTGTTCTACCGGCTCAACGTGCTTTCGGTTCATCTGCCGCCACTGCGTGAGCGCGGCGAGGATACCGAACTGCTCGCCCGCTTCTTCCTCGGCCGGTTCGCCGCCGAGGCTGGCCGAACCATCTCCGGCTTCGCGCCCGAGGCGCTGGATCGCCTTTGCGCGCATCCCTGGCCGGGCAATGTCCGGGAACTGATGGCCTGCATCCAGCGCGCGGTGGTGATTTCCGATTCCGACAGGATAAAACTGGATGATCTCGAATTGCCGGATCACCCGGATCACCCGGTGCCGGGCAAGCGCAAAACAGGCGGATACAGAGCGGGAATCCAGCGCGAGGCTCTGATCACGGCGATCGAGCAGTGCGACGGCAACCTGACCCGGGCCGCCGCCAAACTGGGCATCACCCGGGTTTCGATCTACCGCATGGTGCGAAAATTCGATCTCGCCAGCCGGGTCACGGAACGTCGCGAAAGCTGCCACGCCTCCGAAGGAGGTTTCCCATGAGCCCGGGTAACTCCAGTCCGTGGCGGCGGTGGGGCGTCATCGCCGGTTTGATCGCGATGGTCGCATGTCCTGCTGCGGTCTTTGCCCAATCGCCGAGTCAGCCGGCTACGCTCAAAACCCTCAGCTTCGAACTGGTGCCGCTTTCGTCCAGCCAGTTGCAGAGCGAGGCCGGGAAAGGCGTTCCCGGCGGCGTCTCCGGCACCGTGATTCCGAAATCCAGCAGCGGCACCATCAAGCTCTGGGACGAGGTTCCGACCATCCGCGTGGTTCCCACCCAGGCGAGCGAGACCCTGACCATCACCCTGACAAGCCGCTGACGCCTCTTTACGAATCGAATTTCATCGGGAGTTCGACGAGGATTTTCGCCGCCGGGCTGTTCGGCCCGACGCCGATTCCCGCGCCGATATTCAGCGTCATGTTCTTGGTCAGCATGAAGCCGATTCCGAAATTGAACGTGCCGAAATCGAACGACGAGCCGGGAATATTCACGCCGCCTTCGGTCGATCCCCACACATGTTCCTGCTGATAGCTGAAGGTCATCGAAGTCCGGTTGTTCACCGCGAAGCCGACGCCGAAGGTTCCGGTGATGTAGTTGCCAGGGCCGAGCGTTGCCGGTGTCGACGGCCCGCCGCCGCGATTGGCGATCTCCACTCCGCGCGAGAAGTTGATCCCATAGAGAACATTTGCAAACAGAACCGCGGGTGAGGCCGGAATCAGAACCGTCACGTTTGGCTCCAGCGTGTAGAAGCCGGTTCCGGTCGGCAGCTTCTTCTGAATGCCGGCGATGTAGATCCCGTTCGGATCGTTGGTGGTATAGATCGGCACCGAGAACGGGCTGGTGCCGGTCGTGGTCTTGAACAGAAGGTTGCCGATCACAATCGGCCAGCCATGATCGCCGCTGTTGATCTGGTAACTGGCGCCGACGATGATGTCGCCGAGATTGGCTGCATTGGCGCCGGGCGAATAGATGTGGGCATTCGGCCCGAGCGGTTGCAGCGTGGTCGATCCGGTCGCGTAAATGAAGGGAATCCGCACATTCACTTCCAGCCGGTTGGTGACGCCGTAGCGCAATGTCACCGCGGTGGTGAGTTCGTTCTCCTGAACCTTCAGAACATTGATATTGCCGAAGGTAATACCGGGAATGATCGTGAACCCGCTGATCGCCACCTGGTTCTGGTTATAATAGTCGTACTCGAAGGACGGATCGATGACGAAATGGCCCTTCGGGGTCAGCACGCCGCCGGTGCTGGAAAGTTCCTGCGCGGTTTGCAGAACTTTCCGTGCCGCCTGCTTTTCCCGGCTTGGCCCGGTGATCGGCGCCGCTTCGGGCGCGGGTGCGCCGGAGTCCGACTCTGAAGAAGCAACCTGGGTGTTTCCGGATTCGGCGGGCGCTGGTGTGTTC
>DASVGZ010000536.1:0-5419 GCA_036379275.1 Acidiphilium sp.
GAGGATCAGGGCCGTGACTGGTCCGACGCGGTGCAAAAGCTGACCGACGCCACGATCAAACGGGTCGACGAGATGCTCGTCGAGAAGGAAAAGGATATCAGGCAGGTCTGACCGGTCCGATGACCACTCGCGCCTCGCCGCCGCCGGTTCCGCGCCACATCGCCATCATCATGGATGGCAATGGCCGCTGGGCCGCGAGACGGGGTCTGCCGCGCGCGGCAGGCCATCGCGAGGGCGCGCGCGCGGTGCGCCGCACGGTGGAGGCGGCGATCGGCCAGGGCGTCTCCTGGCTCACTTTGTTTGCCTTTTCCTCGGAAAACTGGCGCCGCTCGGCCGAGGAAGTCACCGATCTCACCCTGCTGCTGCGGCACTATCTGCGTTCGGAACTGAACGAACTGGCCGGGGTCGGCGTGCGCCTGCACGTGATCGGCGAGCGCGACCGGTTCGGCACGGCGGTGAAGCAGGAACTGGCGGATGCCGAGGCCCGTACCCGGACCAATACCAAGCTCAACCTGGTGATCGCCCTGTCCTATGGCGCGCGGGCGGAAATCGCCGCCGCCGCGCGAAATATCGCCGAGGCGGCGAAAGCCGGCCGGCTGGATCCCGCGTCGCTCGACGAGGCCGGATTCGCCGCCCATCTCGCCACCGCCGGAATGCCGGACCCCGACCTGGTCATCCGTACCAGCGGCGAGCAGCGCCTGTCCAATTTTCTGCTCTGGCAGGCCGCCTATGCCGAACTGATCTTCGACGACGCTCTGTGGCCCGATTTCAGCGCGGCCAATCTGGCCGGGGCGATCGCCGAATATGCGCGCAGGGAGCGGCGGTTCGGTGCCCGCCCGGCGCAGGCGGCTCCCCGGTCCGATACGGCGTCATGAGCACCCTTGTGGCAGGAACCCGCTTTCACGATCTCGGTCTCCGCACCACCTCCGCCGCGGTGCTGGTCCCGGTCGTCATCGTGGCGCTCGTCCTCGGTGGCTGGGTGTGGATCGCGCTCACCCTGGTGTTCTTCGCCGCGATGCTGTGGGAATGGCGCGGGTTGTCCCGCCACGTCGCCGCCCCGAACCGATCTTCCTTCCTCGCGGCCGGAATCGTCTATGCCGGCCTGCCGGCGGCGGCGCTGCTCTGGCTGCGCCTGCTGCCGGCAGGCCTCGTCGATGTCCTGTTCCTGCTGATCGTGGTCTGGGCAACCGATATCGGCGCCTATGCCGCCGGCCGGCTGATCGGCGGCCCGAAACTCGCGCCCGCGATCTCGCCCGGCAAGACGGTCAGCGGCGCGCTCGGCGGCCTCGTCATCGGCGTCTTGGCCGGCATCGCGGTCGCGCGCGACCCGGCCGGCATCCTGCCCGCCGCCCTGCTCAGCGTGGTCTCGCAGATCGGCGATCTCGCGGAGAGCGCCCTGAAACGCCGTCTCGGTGTCAAGGATTCCGGCCGCACCATTCCCGGCCATGGCGGATTGTTCGACCGGCTGGACGGAGTTCTCGCCGCCGCACCGGTCGCGGCCCTGCTTGCCCTCATCGCCCAAGGAGGCCTCCCGCTATGGCGGTGAAGACAGTTACCATCCTCGGCTCGACCGGCAGTGTCGGCACCCAGACCCTCGACCTTCTCGCGGCGTCGCCGGAACGGTTCCGGGTGCGTGCGCTGATCGCCGGCCGCAATGCGGCGCTTCTGGCCGAACAGGCGCGCCTGCACCGCCCGGACATCGTGGCCCTCGGCGACGAGGCCGGCTACGCCGTCCTGCGCGACGCGCTGGCCGGAACCGGGATCGAGGTCGCCGCCGGGCGCGCGGCGGTGATCGCCGCCGCCGGCCTGCCGGCGGACTGGACCATGGCGGCGATCACCGGCACTGCCGGGCTGGAGCCGACCCTGGCGGCGGTGCGCAACGGCGGCGCCATCGCGCTCGCCAACAAGGAGGCCCTGGTTTCCGCCGGCGAGGTGTTTCTCCGTGCGATCGCCGATGCCGGCGCCACCCTTCTGCCGGTCGATTCCGAACATAACGCGATCTTCCAGTCGCTTGCCGACGGCAATCGGCAGCTTCTCGAAAAAATCATCATCACCGCCTCGGGCGGGCCGTTCCGCACGGTGAGCCTCGCCGACATGAGGGACGCGACGCCCGAACGCGCGCTGAAACATCCGGTCTGGTCGATGGGCGCGAAAATCTCGATCGATTCCGCCACCCTGTTCAACAAGGGGCTTGAGGTGATCGAAGCCGCGCGGATTTTTGCCCTCGCCCCGCAGGAGATCGAGGTTCTGGTCCACCCGCAATCGGTGGTTCACGGCATGGTCTGCTATCGCGACGGCAGTGTTCTGGCCCAGCTCGGTGCGCCGGACATGCGCATCCCGATCGCACACACCCTGGCCTGGCCGGAGCGGATCGCCACGGCCTCGCCCCGGCTCGATCTTGCGGCGGTGGGAACGCTCGAATTCTTTCCGCCCGACCCCGAACGGTTCCCGGCACTCCGCCTCGCCCGCGAGGCGCTAGCCGCCGGACAAGGTGCCTCGACGGTGCTTAACGCCGCCAACGAGGTCGCGGTCGCCGCCTTTCTTGCGCACAGGATCGGCTTTCTCGACATCGCCGCCGGGGTCGAGCGGGTGATGCAGCGCCTCGGCGCGCCGCCGCTCCCCGATCTCGGCGCGGTTCTCGCGCTCGACGCCGAGGCAAGGAGCATCGCGCAGACGGAATTGCAGCGCATGAGCGCCTCCCGCGCCGCCTGAACATCCTGTATGATGGACGCATGATCGACTTCGCCCGCTCGCTCATCGCCTTCATCATCGTTCTCGGTGTTCTGGTGACGGTGCATGAGCTTGGCCATTATCTGGTCGCACGCTGGCGCGGCGTCGCGGTCGAGGCGTTTTCGGTCGGCTTCGGCCCGGCCCTGCTGAGCCGGACTGACCGGCATGGCACGGTCTGGAAACTCTCGGCGATTCCGCTCGGCGGCTATGTCCGCATGAAAGGCTGGGCCGAACTCGGCGGAGCGGCGTCGGGCGAGGATGACAGCGGCAGCTTCCGCACCAAACCGCTCGGCTCGCGGGCGCTGATCGTCGCCGCCGGCCCGGCGGCGAACCTGATTCTCGCCTTCGTGATCTACAGCCTGATTTTCATGACCGCGGGCGCTCCCGTGGTCCGTCCGGTGATCAGCCAGGTGCTGGCGGATTCGCCGGCGGCAGCGGCCGGCCTGGTCAAGGGCGACCGCATCGTCAGTATCGACGGCACTCCGGTCAAAACCTTCCGCGAGATCCAGAAAATCATCCTGCCGCGCCCGAACGACCGGATCGCGATCACGTTCAGCCATGACGGCGTGACCGCGGGCACCAATCTCACCACTAAATCCCGCATGATGGATGGCAAGGCGGTGGGCGAACTCGGCATCGTCGGCGCGGATGTCACCTATCAGCGCCTGATGCCGCCGGCGGCGGTCGCGGCGGGCGCGAAGGAAACCTGGGTCGTCACCGCCGCGACGCTCGACGGGCTGTGGAATCTGGTCGCGCACCGCAAGGGGGTGAACGATCTCGGCGGACCGGTCAGGATCGCCCAGATCTCGGGTCAGGCCGCGGCGCTCGGCCTCGTCGATTTCGTCTCGTTCATCGCCCTTCTGTCGATCAATCTCGGCCTGCTCAACCTTGTGCCGATCCCGATTCTCGATGGCGGGCATCTGCTGTTCTATGCCGCCGAGGCGGTCTATGGCCGGTCCCTGCCGCGCCGGGTACAGGAAATCGGCATCCAGATCGGTGCCGCGATCCTCGCCATGCTGATCATTTTCGTCACCTGGCACGATCTCGGCCATATCGGCCTGATCCAGTGGATTTCCCACCTGCCCGGTTGAAGCCGGCCCATCCGGGTCCGGATTTTCTCCCCAAAAGAAATCCCCGCCTCCTGCGAGACGGGGATTCCGTTCAGTCCGTCGTGACCGGATGGGCAGCAGCGGTCAGGCGGCGGCCTTCGGGAAATCCTGCCCGATGGTCGCAACCGTGGCGGGCGCCATGGTCGCGATCGCGATCCGGCGCGGCTTCAGCGCCTCGGGGATCACGCGTTTCAGCGCAACATGCAGCAGTCCGTTTTCCAGCGACGCGCCATCGACCACCATGTGATCGGCAAGGGCGAAGCGGCGCTCGAACGCGCGCGCGGCGATGCCGCGATGCAGGGTCTCGCCCCGCGCGGTCTCGCTCGCAATCTTGCCGGCGATGATCAGCGTGTTCTCTTTCACGGTCATTTCGAGATCCTCGACGCGGAAGCCGGCGACCGCCATGGTCAGGCGATACTCCTCGTTGCTGAGTTTCTCGATGTTGTAGGGGGGATAGGCGGACGCATTCGCATCGGGCACCGCGTCCAGCAACTGCTGAAGCCGGTCAAAGCCGATCGCGCTGCGAAACAGGGGGGAGAAGTCGAGAGTCATGATAACCTCCTCGGTCAAGCAAGGTTTCGAACCGGGCTGTCGAATGACCAGCCCGCAGGGTGGGCGAAGGACCCAATGGCATCCTTCGCTCCATGATTTCGGGGCCTGCCGGCCCGATTTCAACCCGCCCGGCAGAGCAATATCTGAACAGACTGGATCATGGATACAGTCTGTTCGGATGAAATTGCTCGCCAGACAAAACCGGAGCCGATTCCGACTGATCGGTATCGGCTCTAAATCCGGTCGATCTGGCAGGCATAGCAGCCGCGTGCCGCGTAATGGGCATGGATGTAGCGGATTTGCGGATTGGCGAAGAGCCGGTCGATCAGGCTTTCGATCTCGCGGCCCTCGATCAGGCCGGCATCGGCGATCATGCCCCGGTCGTCGAAACCGCGCAGCGCCAGGGTCCGCACGCGCAGAACCTCGGGCACCTCGTCTTCCCGGTCATAGGTTTCCGTGGCGCCCTCCAGAACGAACACCGCGTGGCGGGACCGATAGGGCGTTCTGGCGGACTGATGCTCGTAATTGACCAGGATCACCGCCTCGCCCTGCCGTGCGTGGCGCAGTTCGATGCGGTCGGGAAAACTCGACACCTGGTCGGCGATGAAGCGCACGGCGCCGAGTTCGGCAAGCGTCGAGTCGGACAGCCCGAACAGATGATCGAATCTTGAGGCCGGCAGGCCGGAAATGCGGAAGTGTTCGGACAAAAAAGTCATGAGGAAAACTCCGTCGGCATGATTGCCGGCGTCATTTTCCCCATTCCGTTCCGCGAAACGTCCCGATTCTTGCGGCCGAATTCGGCTCCGGCCGAAAGTCGCTTACTTCTTGCGCGCGCCGATCCCGGCGAAGCGCTTGTTGAACTTCGCGACCTGTCCGCCGGAATCGACGATGCGGTGCTGCCCGGTCCAGGCCGGATGGGATTTCGGGTCGATGTCGAGGCGCAGCGTATCGCCCGGCTTGCCGTAGCAGGACCGGGTTTTGAATTCGCTGCCGTCGGTCATGACCACGGTGATCTCGTGATAGTCGGG
>DASVGZ010000537.1:0-6768 GCA_036379275.1 Acidiphilium sp.
CTCGCCCTCGGTCATCGCGGGCGGCAGGTCGAGCGGTTTTTCCGCCAGGATCGCGCCCGGCACGGTGCGGGCGATCAGCGCGCCGATCGAGGCGATGCCGAGTTCGCGCAGCATCGCCGTCCGCTCGGCGGCGTCCGGGCCGATATGGCGGGCGGCGAACCGGTCTTCGGCGAGGACCGCATCGAAAGTGGTGAGAGTATCCATGGCGGCGGCTCCGGTCAGAGCGATTGCACGAAGGTCTGGTAGTCGGCGGCGCTCAGCAGGGTGTCGAACCCGTCGCGGCCGGCGAGGCGCATCCGGAAGAACCAGGCGCCGGATTCGGGATCCTTGTTGACGGCGGCGGGATCGGCGGCGAGATCGGCATTGCTTTCGGTCACCGTGCCGGCGAGCGGGGCGTAGACATCCGAGGCGGCCTTCACGCTCTCGACCACGGCGCAGGCCTCGCCCTCGGCGACGGCGCGGCCGGCTTCCGGCAGTTCGACGAACACGACATCGCCGAGCGCGGTCTGGGCATGGTCGGTGATGCCGACGGTGGCGATATCGCCATCGAGCCGCACCCACTCGTGATCCTTGGTGTATCTGGTTTCGGTCATCGGCCGGTTTCCTTTCAGCGGGCGTAGCGGTGCGGGACGAAGGGCAGGGGAGTGACGCGCATCGGTGCGGGACGGCCGCGCAGGTCAGCGGCGAGGCTGGTGCCGTCATCGGCGAGGTCGGCGCGGACATAGCCGAGCGCGATCGGTGCATCGAGGCTGGGCGCGAAGGTGCCGGAGGTGACGATGCCGGCCGGGTTCCCTTTGGCATCGACCAGCGTGGCGCCGGCTCGGACCGGCGCGCGGCCCTCGGCGCGCAGCCCGACAAGGCGGCGGGCGGGGCCGTTGTCGTGCGCCGAACGCACCGCCGCGCCGCCGGCGAAATCCCACGCCATCTTGCGGCGCTTGCCGATGGCGAAGCCGAGTCCGGCCTCGATCGGGTTGGTGGTTTCGTCGATATCGTTGCCGTAGAGCGGCAGCCCGGCTTCGAGACGGAGCGAGTCGCGCGCGCCGAGACCGGCGGGCTTGATCCGCGCATCGGTGAGCAGGGCGGTGGCGAGGGCGTCGGCGCGTTCGGCGGGCAGGCCGATCTCGAACCCGTCCTCCCCGGTATAGCCGGAGCGGGTGACGGTCGCGCGGCCGCCTTCGAGCGTGGTCTCGATCGCGTCCATGAAACGCATTCCGATGGTCTCGGGGGCGAGCGAGGCGAGAACCGCGCCGGCTTCCGGCCCCTGAACCGCAATCAGGGCGCGGCTGAAATGCGGGGTGAGGGTCACGCCCGCGGGCAGGTGGTCGCGGATATGGGCAAGGTCGGCGTGCTTGCGTCCGGCGTTGAGGACAAGGAAATAATGCCCGCCCAGATTGGCGACCATCAGGTCGTCGACGATGCCGCCCTTCCCGTTCATCAGCAGCGTGTAGCGCTGGCGGCCCGGCTTGAGGCCCACGATATCGCCGGTGACGACGCGTTCCAGCGCCTCGGCGGCGCCGGGGCCGGACAGGATCGCCTGGCCCATGTGCGACACGTCGAACAGCGCGGCATGGGTGCGGCAATGCAGGTGCTCGGCGATGATGCCTTCGTACTGGACGGGCATTGCATAGCCGGCGAAGCCCACCATGCGCGCGCCAAGGCTGCGGTGCATCGCATCGAGCGGAACGGTCAGCGTTTCGTCGGCTTCGGCCACAGGTTTCTCCGCGTCATCAGCGAACGGGTGCAGAACCGTCCAGACTGACCCCCCTCTGTCGCGGAACCTGAGAGATTCAGACCGGCGGTCGTCCGGTCCTTACTCCTTCGGTGCGGCGCACCGCGCCGGCTTTCCAGAGATCGTGTTCACGCGCGGTCCTTTTGCCTGAGCGTTTCCGGGGGCCGGTTGCGCCTTCGGCGGCGGCGGTTGCCGCTCTCTCCCGCGCGGGAGGTCCGATTTTTGTCTCATGACCGACATCGGCGCTGAACGCAAGCGCCATTTCAGCCCAACGCGTATTCGACCTCGGCGGTGTACGCGGGGTGATCGTCGCTCAGTTGCGAACTGAACAGGGTGATGCTGCGGGTCTCGATCGGCGGGGACCGATAGAGGTTGTGGGTCTGGACGAATTCGGCGAAGCGCGGGCCGACCGGCAGGTCCATCCGGGCCAGGGTGACGTGCGGGGTGTAGCGGCGGCGCTCGGCCGCGACGCCGACCCGGCGCAGGGCGGTCTCGATCTTCGTCTGAAGATGGAGCAGCGCCTCGTTCCGCTCGACCCCGATCCAGAGCATGTTGACCCGCCCGGCCTTCTCGAACCAGCCGGCTCCGGTCAGCACAAGGGGAAAGCCGGGCGAGCGGATCGCGGCGAGGGCGTGATCGATCTCCTCGGCTTCGAGTCGTCCGGTCTCGCCGATGAAGCGCAGCGTGATGTGCATGTTCTGCGCCGGCACCCAGCGGGCGCCCGGCAGGTTGATCGCGAAACCCGCCAGGGTCTGCTTGATGTCCCATGGCAGGTCGAGGGCGACGAAAAGGCGCATGGGTTTGCCCTCCTGTGACTGGCATCGTGCCGGGCGGGGCGGGGCGGGTCAAGCGGAAACGGCTTCAGCACCAGGGCACATGCCGGTCGCGCAGGAGGCGCAGCCATGACGCGGCCTCGTCGGTATCGGGTTCGGCCCAGCGTGCGCCGGGGAACTGGCTGTAGAAGCCCTGCGGATCGAGCACCCGGACGATCCGGTAGCCGATCGGGATGGTTTCGGGGCGTGCGAGAATATCCGGGGCGAGGCCCCACGCCGTGGCAAGCGCCGACACCCCGGCCTGCGCCGCCTCGGCGATCTGCAATCCGTATCCCTCGCTCCGGTGCAGCGAGATGAAAGCGTCGAGCGCGCCGTAGAACCGGGGGATCGGCCAGATACGACCGGAAGGATCGAGAATTTCGATTCGTCGGTCCGCGGCGGCATAACTGACAAGGTGTTCGTATAGATTTTCGTTGTTGCGGATGTCGTGGCAGCGGATCATCAGGCGCACGCCGGCCTCGTCGGGCGCGAAGGCGCGCATGAAGGCGTCGATCGCGGCAACCGGGTTTTTCCGCGCATAGTTCGAGCCGAACGCGAAGGAGACGCCGCACACGAAGTCTGACGGAGCGATACCCCGGTTCTCCCGAATGCATCTGCGCTGCTCGCGATCGAAGCAAGGCATCGGATCGAGATCGACCTGGTGGGGCACGACGTGGATGTCGCCGTGAAAGTCAGGCAACCCGGCGAGCAGGGTCTGGGCGACGAACGGCGAGGGCACCCAGATTTCCGAACACAGCCGCGCGCAGTCGCGCCATGCATCCGATACAACTTGCAATTCCCAGGCCCAGTAGCCGATGATGCGCGCTTGCAGGTTGATCCGCTCTTTCAGGAAGACGGCCGCTGCCGCGAAAAGCGGCGGGTTCAGATGGACGATCACATCGGTGACTTCGGCCAGTTCGACATCCGCGAGGGTGGGCAGAGTCTGGCCGGGATCGTCGATCGCGCAATGCAGGGGAACCGACAGGTCGATCGCCACGGCGGAAATGCCGCGGCGGAGGATATCCGCCAGCATCAGTCTGGCGCCGCGCTGAAGGCCGCAGCGGGTTTTGAACAGACCGGCGACGGCGACGCGCGATCCTGTCAGCGGCAATGTCTCGACCAGATTGCCGCCGAACGGCGACGTGACGGTGTCATCGAGCATGGTGGTACGCTCCGGTCAGTGGTCCTGTGTCGGACGGGACAGGAATTCGGTTACGTCTCCGCGATAACAGAGAACGTCGCACAGCCTGCTTTCCGACAGGGCTTCCGGTGTTGTCCTGTGCGGGAAGCCGTCATTCGCGACGATATGGAACCTGAAACCCAGGGAATCGAGATATTGAAGTTCGTCGGTGCGGCCTTCGGTTCCGAAACCCCATTCCATCAGGATCGCGAGCCGGGGCGATCGTTCGATCAGGGAACGCGCGCCGCGCAGGATGGCGGGTTCGGAGCCTTCGGCGTCGAGCCTGAGAAGCCGGATTTCGGCATCTCCGGGAATCAGGTTGTCCAGCGTGTCTGACGGAACGCGCAACCGGTCCTGATCGGGATGACGCCCGGCATCGAGCGCCGCCACGTGGCCGTCGCCGGCAAAATTCCGGTAGACGGAGAACTCCGTCTCGCCGGGAGAATCGGTGACCGCGAAATTGCGAAGATCCACCCGGTCAGAAACTCCGTTGATCCGGAGAGAATCCGTCAGAAGTGCAACCAGCGCCGGGTTGGCTTCGAAACTTGCGATCCGCCCGGCGGCGCCGACCAGATAAGCCATGAGGAGCGTGAAGAAACCGAAATTCGCTCCGACCTCCACGATGGAATCGCCCGGTTTCAGAATGGCTTGAAGCAGGGTGGTGGTCCACGGTTCCCAGATGCCGACGGTTGCCAGATGCGGGGCGATCTGCCGGTCCCGGGTGTCGATGAAAATGCGAAATCCCGTCTCGACCGTCGCAAGACCGAGATGGTTGCCGAGATAGGCGAAGGGTGGTTTGGGACGAGGTTCCGGTTCCGTCCCCGAAGCCGGGTGAAGCGTTTCGATTCTCTGTTCGATCGCAGCCAGGTGCGCCGCGATTTTTTTGAGGTCCGTTTCGATCAGGGCGCGATGATAGGCGACCTCGCGCTGCGCGGCCCCGGCAGTCGCGACCGCATCCTCGATGGCGGCTTCGTTCAGACGGGCAGCCAGATCGGATCGGGTCTGGATTTTGTGCAGGTCGGAAGACACCGATCCGACAGCGGCGAGGATTTCCTCGCTGCGCGAGCCGACGGCCACCTGCCAGCGCAGAAAATTCCGCAGCCTGGTCTTGAACCGGTCGGTCATGGCGGGGTTTTTCGGCCGTGCACGGTTATTTCCACGCCTTCCGGACGATCAGCCCGATCGATGTGGTGACGAACCGGCCCAGTTGCAGCCTGATATGCTTGTCCGATGTGTAGGGCGGTGCGTCGATGTAGTAATCGAGCGGCAGATTGCCGTGGTTCAGGTTCAGGGTAATTTCGTGGCCCTGATTTTCCATGCGATGGCAGAATTCCATGATATCCCGCTTGCGATAGAGCACCGTACCGCCGGTCTCCACCGTTTCCTCGTTGGAAGAGCAGTTCAGTTCGGTCGTGTGAACGGCGACGCCGCCGGGAATCAACGTCGCGAGGGTGGCTTCGATGAAGTCGAAACCGTGGCGCAGGGAGCCGAGATGTTCGAGAGCGCAGGCGGACCAGGTGAAATCGAATCCGGCGATGTCGTCGGGAATTTCATTCATGTCGACCGACCGGAAGCTGACCAGGCGCTCGAAATCCTGCGGGTCGCAGATGCCGCGCAGGTTCAGGGCATCCTTGCCCTGTGCGTGCTGGTTGGTTGCGATCCAGCCGGATGCGTCGGCGGCGGTGAAGTCGAGATCGGTTGCCAGAACCTCGCAGCCGCAGGCGGCGAACACGGCGGGCAGCGGTTCCTGTCCGACGCCGTAGCCGACTCCCCGGCTGGATGGCGCGAGCGCGCCGGTGGAGGCAAGTGCTTGCAGAATATAGCAGAACTCCCACTGTTTGCGATGAACGCGCGGGGTTTCGCGGATTTTCCGGCACCAGAAATGATAGGCCGGTGCATCGAATTGTGCCTGGGTACAGATCTGGGATACCGGCCGATGAAAGGATGGAGGACTGTTGACGGTCGGCACGCCGGTCTCCTTGCGTGAATTTAATATTTTCTTGATTTATGCGTGGCTTTTGCCTTTATCGAACGAAACGAAGATGGTGAGTGCCCGTATTGAAATCGAGTGTTTTTCAATGAATTTTCCGACACGAAACATACAGGAACATTCGGCGAGGATTCGAAACAGGCCGGATTGTTCGAGCCTGTTTTCGTATTGGTCTGTAACCTGGCGGAATATATCAGAAGATATGATGACCCGGTTGTGTCATCGGGCCGCGAGTGTCTCGCGCGCCTCCACCGGGTCGGCGAGGCCGGAGCGTGCGGCGATGGCCAGGATCGCGATGCTGAACAGGACCAGAATTACGGACAGCCAGCCATTCGACAGCAGGCCGGTTCCGTGGGTCAGGTTTTTCGGGCCGAGATTGGCCAGCGCCCACAACCCTGCGAAATACGGGACGATCCACCAGGCTCCGGCGATTTCGAGATGGCCGTAACCGCGCCGGGTCACGCCCTGGACGATCGCGTAGATCACCGCGACGATCAGCACGTAGCCCATCATCACGTTGGCGGTGTGCGCGCCGGTCCAGACGATGATGAAATTGGCGACGATGAAGGCGATACCCGCGATCGGAACGCCGAAGGCGAGCTTGAACGGGCGCGGGTGGCGTTCCGGCGGCAGGGTCCGCCGCAGGGTGACCAGGGAGACCGAGGCCATGCCGTAGGAGAGCAAAGCGGCCGCCGAGACGACCTTGATGATCGCCCGCCAGGACGGCAGCGGCAGAAGAAACAGGATGCCCACGGCGAAGGCGATGGCAACGCCCACGACCGGCACCCCGGCCTTCGAGAGTCGCCCGAACGGACCGCGTGTCAGGCCTTCATGGCTGGTGGCGAAGAACAGGCGCGGGGTCGAGGTATAGCCGATGATCGCGACACCGGCCGGCGAGACCGCTGAATCGATATAGAGGAGTGCGGCGAGCCAGGTCATCCCGAGCAGCCCGGCGAGGCCGGCGAACGGGCCGGACAGGCCGGTGAAGTGCAGGCCGGACCAGCCGCCGGCGAGGTCGCCGGGCGACTGCGCGCCGATGAAGGCGATCTGCAATGCC
>DASVGZ010000538.1:0-12831 GCA_036379275.1 Acidiphilium sp.
GATCTGGCGATCGCCACTGGCGGCGAATTCCTGCGCGGCGGTTTCACGGCGGACACCGTGGCGATCGATTCCCGCGCCGTCGTGCCCGGCGATCTGTTCGTCGCCCTGAAAGCCGCGCGCGACGGGCACGATTTCGTCGCCGACGCCGAAAGCAAGGGTGCGGCCGGCGTGCTGGTGGACCGCGATGCCGGGGCCGGTCCGGCGCTTCTGGTCGAGGATACGTTGGTCGCGCTCCGGCGGATGGGCGCCTTCGCGCGGGCCCGCTCGAAGGCCAGGGTCGCCGCGGTGACCGGCAGTGTCGGCAAATCGACCACCAAGGAGATGCTGCGGCGCGTCTTCGGCGGTTTCGGTGCGACCCATGCCGCCGAGGCCTCGTTCAACAACCATATCGGCGTGCCACTCACCCTTGCGCGCCTGCCGCACGACGCGGCCTTCGCCGTGGTCGAGATCGGCATGAACCACCCGGGCGAGATCGCTCCGCTGTCGGAAATCACCCGGCCCCATGTCGGCGTGATCACCACGATCGAGGCGACTCATATCGGGCTGATGGGCTCGATCGAGGCGATTGCCGACGAGAAGGCCGACCTGCTGCGCGGCCTCGCGCCAGGCGGTTCGGCGGTTCTGCCGCGTGGCCCGCATCTGACCCGGCTGGCTCGCCGCGCCCCGGACGGGACGACGATCATCACTTTTGGTACCCATTCCATGGCCGAGGCGCGGCTGATCGAGGCCGAGAGCGATGCCGGCGGGGTCGATGTGACGGCCAGCATCCTGCGCCGGGTGGTGCGGTTCCGGCTTGCGGCACCCGGAAAGCACATGGCGATGAACGCGGTGGCGGCGCTGGCGGCGGCTTCGGCGCTCGGGCTCGATGCCGAGCGGGCAGCCGCCGCGCTTGACGGGTTCGCGCCGCTCGCCGGGCGCGGCGCGCGGCGGCCCGTCATTCTCGGCGATGTCGCGATCACCCTGCTCGACGAGAGCTACAACGCGTCCGGCGCATCGGTACGCGCCGCACTCGGCGTGCTCGGTCTTCATGCCGGGCGCCGGGTCGTGGTGCTGGGCGACATGCTGGAACTCGGCGATTTCGCGGAAAGCGAGCATCGCGATCTGGCCGGTCCGGTCGGCGAGACCGCCGATCTGGTGTTCGCCTGCGGACCGCACATGCGCATGATGTTCGACGATCTGCCGGCGCGGGTCCGGGGCGTCTGGGCGCCGGATGCCGAGGCGCTGGCGCCGTCGGTCCGCGCGGCGTTGCGCGGTGGCGACGTGGTTCTGGTCAAGGGCAGCCTGGGGTCGCGGATGCGCGCGATCATCGCGGTGCTGGAGGAGCGGGTCTGATGCTCTACGCGCTGCTCCTCCCCCATGCCGATGCGTTCCACGCGCTCAACCTGTTTCGCTACATCACGTTCCGCGCGGGGAGTGCCTGCCTGACCGCGCTGATCGTCAGCTTCCTGCTCGGCCCCGGTCTGATCCGCTGGCTGAAATCGCTTCAGGGCCAGGGCCAGCCGATCCGGCTCGACGGGCCGGAGCGCCATCTTCTCGAAAAGAAGGGCACGCCCACCATGGGCGGGGTGCTGATCCTGATCGCGCTCGGCGTGTCCACCCTGCTCTGGGCCAATCTCGAGAACGGCTATGTCTGGGCGGTGCTGATGGTCACCATCGCTTATGGCGGACTTGGTTTCCTCGACGATTTCCGCAAGCTGACCAAGCGCGACACCAAGGGCGTGCCGGGGCGGGTGAAGCTGATCGTCCAGGCGGTGGTCGGCCTTGGCGCGGCGGTGTGGATCACGCAACTGATGCCGCCCGGGATCGCTGACAGCCTCGCGGTACCGGTGTTCAAGAACCTGCTGATCCCGTTCGGCTTCGTGTTTCCGCTGATTGCGATGATCGTGATGATGGCTGCATCGAACGCGGTCAACCTGACCGACGGGCTGGACGGACTCGCGATCGTGCCGACGATCATCGCGGCCGGCGTATTCGCGTTGATCGCCTATCTGGTCGGCAACCGGATTTTCGCGCACTATCTGCAAATCAATTTCGTCCCCGGCACCGGCGAGCTTGCGGTGTTCTGCGCGGCACTGATCGGCGCGGGACTTGGGTTTCTCTGGTTCAACGCGCCGCCGGCGGCGGTGTTCATGGGCGATACCGGATCGCTCGCCCTGGGTGGCGCGCTCGGTTCGGTCGCGGTCGCGACCAAGAACGAGATCGTGCTGGCGATCACCGGCGGGCTGTTCGTGGTCGAGACGGTCTCCGTCATCGTCCAGGTGTTCTGGTACAAGCGCACCGGGCGGCGGGTGTTCCTGATGGCGCCGCTGCACCATCATTTCGAAAAGAAGGGCTGGGCCGAGCCCACCATCGTCATCCGGTTCTGGATCGTCGCGATGATCCTGGCGATGGTGGGGCTGGCGACCCTGAAAATCCGATGAGCGGTGCGGCACATTCCTGGCCCCCCGTGTTCGCGGGGCGGCATTTTGCCGTGTTCGGTCTCGGCCAGAACGGCCTGCCGGCCGCGACGGCGCTGACCGCGATGGGGGCGGAGGTGGTCGCGTGGGACGACGATGCCGCGAAGCGGGAAGCCGCTGCCGCCGCCGGCATCGTGCTGGCGAAGCCGGGCGATGCGCCCGTGCTCGATGCACTGGTTCTCTCACCGGGGATTCCACATCGCCTGCCCGCGCCGCACCCCGAGGCGGCGGCGGCGATCGCGCGTGGTGTGCCGATCCTCACCGATGCCGAATTGCTCTACCAAGCGGTCCGCGCTGCCGGCAGCCGCGCCCGGTTTGCCGGCATCACCGGCACCAACGGCAAATCGACGACTACGGCGCTGCTCGCCCACATCATCGGCGAGGCCGGGATTCCGGTCGCGGCCGGGGGCAATCTCGGTCCCGCGGCCCTGGCGCTGCCCCTGCTGCCCGATCACGGAATTTATGTGCTCGAAATGTCGAGCTACATGTTGGAGCGAATCGCGACGATGCGCTTCGATGCAGGCGCGATGCTGAACATTACCAAAGATCACCTCGACCGCCATGGCAACATGGCCGGATACGAAGCTGCAAAAGCAGAGATTTTTGCGCGCCAGACCGGCGGGGATGTCGCCGTGGTCGGCATCGACGATGCGCCGTCGCGCGCACTCGCATCGCGGCTCAAGGCGTCGCCTGCCCGTCTGATCCGAATTTCTGGCACGTCGCCGGCCGATATTTTCGCCGACGGACGCACGCTGCGCGATCATCATGGCGTGATCGCCGATCTCGGCGCGGCGCGTGCCTTGCCCGGGTCGCACAACGCGCAGAACGCGGCGGCGGCTACCGCGCTCGCGCTTGCGCTCGGCGTCGATCGCACGCGGATCGCGCCGGCACTGACGAGTTTCCCAGGCCTGCCGCACCGGCAGGCGCTGATCGCGACCGTCGAGGGGATCGCCTTCATCGACGACAGCAAGGCAACCAATGCCGATGCCGCCGCGCGTGCGCTCGACTGTCATGATCGCATCGTCTGGATCGCCGGCGGAATCGGCAAGGAAGGCGGAATCGAGTCGCTGGCGCCGTGGTTCCCGCGCATCGACCATGCGCTGCTGATCGGTCGCGACGCGCCGGAATTCGCGAAAACCCTTGCCGCCAGCAAGGTTTCCTTTGAGATCGTCGAAACCCTCGACCGCGCGGTGCCTGCGGCGTTCGCCCATGCGCTGTCGCATGGCGTGAAGGTGGTCCTGCTGTCGCCGGCGACGGCGAGTTTCGATCAGTTCGCCAATTACGGCGCGCGCGGCGACCGGTTTGCCGAACTGGCGCGCGGCCTCATCCCGATCGCGGAGGCGTGCTGATGCCGATGCTGTCGCGCGCGGATACCTCGATCGTCGGTCGCTGGTGGTGGAGCATCGATCGGGTCATGCTCACCGCGCTGATCCTTCTGGTCGGCATCGGCTATGTGCTCGCCTTCGCGGCGACTCCGGCAACCAATCTGTCGCTGTCCAACCCGTCGACCATGACAATGGTCAAGCAGATCGCCTATCTTTTTATCGGTGCCGTTCTGATGGTCGTCACCTCGATGCTCGACCTGAAACAGGTCAAGCTCGCGGCGCTCGGCATCGGCATCGTGTTTCTGCTTCTGACCGCTTTCACCCTGGTCCACGGTGTCACCATCGATGGCGGGCGGCGCTGGATCGCGCTGCCCGGCTTCACCATCCAGCCGGGGGAATTCCTCAAGCCGGCCCTGATCATCGCGACGGCATGGCTGCTTGCCGAGCGCCGCCGCACGCCGGGCTTCCCCGGCATGTTCGCGGCGATCGGCCTGAACGGCCTGGTTGTGGCGATCCTGCTCGGTCAGCCCGATGTCGGCTCGACCGCTCTGGTGCTGTCGACCTTCTTCGTCCAGTTGTTTCTCGACGGACTCAGCCTGTTCTGGATCGGCATCGCGATCGTCGGCTTTGGCGCGGCGGGATTCGTCGCCTTCGAGTTCATCGCCCATGTTCATGCGCGGGTGATGCTGTTCCTCTACCCGACCAGGGACAAGGCATATCAGGCTCTGACCTCGCTGTCCGCGTTCGGCAATGGCGGGCTGTGGGGGCGCGGTCCGGGCGAGGGGCAGGTGAAGCATTACCTGCCGGACGCGCGGTCGGATTTCGTGTTTGCGGTGGCCGGCGAGGAATTCGGGCTGCTCGCCTGCCTCGGCATCGTTCTGGTGTACGTGGTCGTTGTCATACGCGGCCTCACCCGCGTGCTGCGCGAGACCGACCTGTTCGTGGCCCTCGCGGCGTCCGGCCTGCTCGCCAGTTTCGGGCTGCAGGTTTTCATCAACATGGCGTCGGCGATGTCGCTGATCCCGACCAAGGGTATGGCCCTGCCGTTCCTGTCCTACGGCGGATCGGCGGTGATCGCGATCGGCCTGCAGATGGGATTCCTGCTGGCGTTGACCCGCAAGCGCCACCATTCGGAGCCCGGCACCGAATTCCGCGCCGGTTTCGACGCGCAGGATCATGCGGCATGAGGGCGCCAATGCTCAGACCCGTCGTCATCGCGGCCGGTGGCACCGGAGGCCACATGTTTCCGGCCGAGGCGCTGACCGATGTGCTGATGGCGCGGGGCGAGCGCGTCGTGCTGATCACCGATGCACGCTCGGAGGCGAACGCCGCGGCTTCGCCGGTTTTCGCGGCGTGCGAACGCCATGTCGTCGAGGGGGCAGGGCTGGCCGGACGGGGACCGGTGCGAGTGGCGTCCGGGATCGTCCGGCTCGCACGCGGAACCCGCGCGGCGCGGCGGATTCTGGCAGGGTTGGATGCTGCGGCGCTGATCGGCTTCGGCGGCTATCCCTCGGTGCCGCCGGTACTCGCGACCGTGGGGCTGCGCAGCCGGCCGGTGGTGATCTTGCACGACCAGAACGCGGCGCTCGGCAAAGCCAACCGTCTGCTCGCGCGTTTCGCCGACCATCTGGCGCTGAGTTTCGCGACGACGGCGGCGATTCCGGGAAAGATCAGGACCACGCTGACCGGCAATCCGGTGCGCCCGGCGGTGGTGGCACACGCCGCCACGCCCTATGAACCGCCCGAACGAACCATCCGCCTTCTGGTACTCGGCGGTTCGCTGGGGGCGAGGATTTTCGCGATCCTGATTCCGGCGGCGCTCGCTCTGCTGCCCGAAGATCTGCGCGGGCGCCTCGATCTCGTCATGCAGTGCCCGGAGGGCAGCGTCGACACGGCGCGGCAGGCGCTCGACGCCGCCGGCATCCGGCACGATCTCGCGCCGTTCTTCACCGATGTTGCCGGACGTATTGCGGCTTCGCATCTCGTCATCGCGCGAGCCGGCGGTTCGACCACGGCGGAACTCGCGGTGATCGGCCGGCCGGCGATCTTCATCCCGCTCGCGATCAACGCGGACCAGCGCCATAACGCCGATGCGCTGGCGCGCGCGGGCGGTGCGATCCGGCTCGACCAGGCGACCACGACGCCGGACGTTCTGGCGCGGGCGATCGAAACCCTGCTGGATGCGCCTGATCATCTGGCAACGATGGCGAAGGCGTCGGCTGGTGCCGGCATCGCCGACGCAACCGCGCGCCTCGCCAACCTCGTCCAGACCTGCATCGCGGAGCGTGTGCCATGAGAGCGATGCCGCTTTCGATCGGAACCATTCATTTCGTCGGCATCGGTGGCATCGGCATGTCCGGCATCGCCGAGGTTTTGCATAATCTCGGCTATTCGGTGCAGGGCTCGGATCAGGCGGAGAACGCCAATGTCGGGCGGCTGCGCGGCGTCGGCATTCCGGTCGCGATCGGTCACGATGCCGCCAATCTCGGTTCCGCCCAGGTCGTCGTGGTCTCCACTGCCGTGCCGCGTGACAATCCCGAGGTGGCGGCGGCGCGCAGCAAGCTGATTCCCGTGGTGCGGCGCGCCGAAATGCTCGCCGAACTGATGCGGCTGCGCTGGTCGGTCGCGATCGGGGGCACCCATGGCAAGACGACGACGACGAGCCTCGTCGCCGCCGTGCTCGAAGGCGCCGGCTTCGATCCCACGGTGATCAATGGCGGCATCATCAACGCCTATGGCACCAACACGCGGCTGGGCGCGGGCGACTGGATGGTCGTCGAGGCCGACGAGAGCGACGGCTCGTTCCTGCGCCTGCCCTCGGTGATCGCGGTGGTGACCAACATGGACCCCGAGCATCTCGACCATTGGGGCACACACGAGGCGATGGACGCCGGCTACCGGCAGTTCGTCGCGAACATTCCGTTCTATGGCTTCGCCGTTCTGTGCATCGACCATCCCGCGGTCCAGCAGATGATCCCCGACCTGTCGGATCACCGGCTGGTCACCTACGGGTTCTCACCGCAGGCCGATGTCCGCGCCGAGCGCATCATGTCCGACCGCAACGGTGCGACCTTCGATGTCCGCCTGTCGGACCGTGCCACCGGCAAGGCGCGCCGGATCGGCCCGTTCCGTCTGCCGATGCTCGGCAACCACAATGTGCAGAACGCGCTCGCCGCCATCGCGATCGGCATCGAGATGGAGGTGCCGGAAGTCGACATGCGCGCGGCGCTCGCAAGTTTTCGTGGCGTGAAGCGGCGTTTCACCAAGACCGGCGAGGTCGGCGGCGTTACCGTGATCGACGATTACGGCCATCATCCGGTGGAAATCGCCGCCGTTCTGAAGGCGGCACGGCAGGCCGGCGCGCGCGACGTGATCGCGGTGGTGCAGCCGCACCGCTATACACGGCTCGCCTCCCTGTTCGAGGAATTCTGCACCTGCATGAACGATGCGGGTACCGTCATCGTCGCCGATGTCTATCCGGCGGGCGAGCAGCCGATCGAGGGGGTGGACCGCGATGCCCTGGTCGAAGGGCTGCGCGCGCGCGGCCATCGTTCGGTGGTGCCGCTGGCGAGCCCGGATCACCTCGCCGAGATGGTCAATGCGATCGCGCGTACCGGCGATTACGTGGTGTGCCTCGGCGCCGGCAGCATCACCCAGTGGGCGCAGGCCCTGCCGCAGCAGTTGCAGGCGCTCGGCGGAAATTCCCGGCCCGGTGCGGGAGGTTTCCGATGATGGCCGTCGAGGTGCGCACCTCCTGGCGCGATGCGCTGCCCGCCGTGCGTGGCCGGATCGGCTTCGATGCGCCGCTGGGTCCGACCACCTGGTTCCGGGTCGGCGGCGCCGCCGAGGTTCTGTTCCGTCCGGCCGATGCCGATGATCTCGCGGCGTTCCTGCGCGATCTGTCGCCGGAACTGCCGGTCACCGCGATCGGCGCGGCATCGAACCTGATCGTCCGCGACGGCGGCGTTCCGGGCATCGTCGTGAAACTCGCGCGCAGCTTCGGCGAGGTTGCCGTCGAGGCGGATGGCGTGATCGCGGGCGCGGCGGCGCTCGACGCCACGATCGCCGAACATGCCGCCGCTGCCGGACTTGCCGGGCTCGAGTTCCTGTCCGGGATTCCGGGCTCGCTCGGCGGCGCGGTCGCGATGAATGCCGGCGCCTATGGCAGCGAAATCCGCGACGTTCTCGACTGGGCCGAGATCGTCGGCGGCGACGGCACTGTTGCCCGCTACAGCGCAGCCGATCTCGACCTGTCCTATCGTCATGCGCATCTGCCGCACGGTGGCATCGTGGTCCGCGCGCGGCTGCACGCACGACCGGGCGATCCGGCCGCGGTCGCCGCGAAAATGGCCGGCATCAGAACCAGTCGGGAAGCGACCCAGCCGGTCCGCGCGCGCACCGGCGGCTCGACCTTCCGCAACCCCGAAGGCCACAAGGCGTGGCAGTTGATCGATCAGGCGGGCTGCCGCGGCATGGCGGTCGGCGGCGCGCAGGTTTCCGAAAAGCACTGCAATTTCCTGATCAACAACGGAACCGCCACGGCGGCCGATCTCGAATCCCTGGGTGATGCGGTGCGCGCGCGCGTGCTCGCCGAAACCGGCATCGCGCTGATCTGGGAAATCCGGCGCATCGGCGTTCCCGCGCGAGGCGCGCCATGAAGCGGGTCGCGGTCCTGCATGGCGGCATCTCGGCGGAACGCGAGGTCAGTCTCGCCACCGGGCATCAGGTGATCGCCGCTCTCGGCGCTGCCGGCTACGAAGTCGTGCCGATCGAGGTCGGGCACGATCTCGGCGCCGTCATCGCGGCGCTCACCCCCGCGCCGGACGCGGTGTTCAACGCTCTGCACGGGCGCTTCGGCGAGGACGGCACGATCCAGGGCGTGCTCGACTACATGGGCATTCCCTATACCCATTCCGGGGTGCGCGCCTCGTCGATGGCGATGGACAAATCCGCCGCCAAGGCGGCCTTCGCCGCCGCCGGCCTGCCGCTGGCGCAGCACCGGATCGTGCCGGTCGAAGACCTCGCCGAAACCGATCCGCTGCCGCGCCCCTACGTCATCAAGCCGGTGAACGAAGGCTCGTCGGTCGGTGTTCATATCATCAGGAATGGCGACAACCGTCGTGCCGATATCGCGCGCGCCTGGAGCTTCGGCGATACCGCGATGGCGGAAGAATACATCCCGGGCCGCGAACTCACCGTCGCCGTGCTCGACGATCGGGCGCTCGCGGTCACCGAGATCATTTCCGAAGGCTTCTACGACTACAATGCCAAATATGCCGAAGGCGGCTCGCGTCACGAGCTTCCGGCCCGCATCGCCCCGGAGATCACCGCGCGCGCCAGGGATGTCGCGGTTGCGGCGCATCGCGCGCTCGGTTGCCGAGGGGCGAGCCGCGCCGATTTCCGCTACGACGAGACCGCCGGCCGCCTCGTCCTTCTGGAGGTGAACACCCAGCCGGGCATGACGCCGACCTCGCTTCTGCCCGAGCAGGCGGCGCTGTGCGGCATCGATTTTCCTGCCCTGTGCGCCTGGATGGTGGAGCACGCGACATGCCGCGCGTGAAATCCCGCAAGCCGAAAATTCAGGACCGGCCGAGCCCGCGCACCCTGCTGCTGCGCCGCCTGCGCAAATCCGGCAGGCCAGCGCTTCTTGTCGGCGCGATCGTCGTTGTGCTGGTCGTCGTTCCGCTCGGCGTGCGCGGCGTCGCTGAGGTCCTGCGGCCGCTCGGCTCCGTTACCGCGCACGGTCTTGCCGATCTCGGCTTCAGGGTCGAGCATGTCGATGTCGTGGGCGCGACCACCACGCCGGCCCATGTCATCGAAACCGCGCTCGACCTGCCGCGCGGAACGCCGATTCTCGGCTTCTCGCCGGCGGTCGCGGCGGCGCGCGTCGAAGCGCTCGGCCCGGTGAAGAGCGCCGTGGTGGAGCGACTTCTACCCGATACGGTGCGCGTCACCATCACCGAGCGCAGGGCGGTCGCGATTTGGCAAAAACCCGATAACAGCTTCGCCCTGATCGGCGCGAACGGCGCTGTTCTGGACGATCACGATGCCGCTGCGGCGCGGGCGCGCAATCCCGGCCTGCCGCTTCTGGTCGGTGCCGGCGTTCCCGCCCATGCCGCGGATCTTCTCGCCCTGCTCAGGCAATTTCCGGAAATCGGCAAGCACGTCGCCGCCGCCGAGCGGATCGACAACCTGCGCTGGAATCTCCTGTTGAAGGATCGCACCGTCATCAAGCTGCCGGATCGGCACGTCGCGGCGGCGATGGCGACGCTGATGACCGCCGAGGCGCGGATCAGGCTGCTCGAACGCCCGGTCAGGACGATCGACCTTCGCCTCGCCGACCGGCTGGTGGTGCGCCCGTACCCGAGCGCCAGTCCGTCGAAACCGGCGGAGCACAAATCATGAGAGGGAGCGCGGCATGAACGATCTGTCCCGGCGCGGCGCTCTGCCGCCGCAGAACGGCATGGCGAGACCCGCCGAGGCGCGGCCGAGGCCGGCGCGCTCCGGTCCGTTCGGCGTGCTGGATATCGGCTCGACCAAGATTGCCTGCATGATCGGCCGTGCCGAGAGCGACGGGCGGCTGCGCGCGCTCGGTTTCGGCTGGCAGAAGGGCAGGGGCGTGAAATCCGGCGGCATCGTCGACCTCGACGAGGCCGAACGGGCGATTCGCGCCGCTGTCGGCGCCGCCGAGGACCAGGCCGACATGCGGCTGAAATCGGTGGTGGTGAATCTCTCCTGCGGTCAACCGGAAAGCCGCCTGTTCAACGTGCAGTGGCCGATCGACGGGCGCGCCGTCACCGAGGATGACATCCGTCGCGTGGTGCGCGAGGCGCGCGCGCGCGCGGCCTCCGAGGGGCGCGGCACCATCCACGCCCTGCCGCTCAATTTCGCTACCGATGAAACCGTGGGTGTCGCCGACCCGCGCGGGCTGTATTGCGACACGCTGACCGCCCAGTTGCACGTGATCGACGCGGCGACGACCGCGATCAAGAGTATCACCGCCTGTCTCGGTCGTTGCGAACTCGATATCGCGTCGATGGCGTCCGCGCCGTTCGCGTCCGGCCTCGCCACTCTGGTCGAGGATGAGCGCGAGCTCGGCGCGACGGTGATCGACATGGGCGGCGGCACCACCACCATCGCGGTGTTCGCCGAAGGTCAGGTCCTGCACACCGCCCAGTTGCCGGTGGGCGGCATCCACGTCACCAACGATGTCGCCCGGCTGCTCTCGACCCAGGTCGCCCACGCCGAACGGCTGAAGACGCTCTACGGCACTTGCCAGGAAAGCCCGGACGACGCGCGTGAACTGCTGCCGGTTCCGCTGATCGGCGAGGCAGAGCACCAGATCGCGAAGGTGCCGCGCAGCGCGCTGGTTTCGATCATCCGACCACGGCTCGAGGAGATTTTCGAACTGGTGCGCGACCGGATCGAGACTTCCGGCCTCGGCCGTGCCGCCGGCGCGCGGGTTGTGCTGACCGGCGGCGCCTCGCAACTGGTCGGCGCACGCGAACTCGCGGCGCACATCCTGAACCGGCAGGTCCGGCTCGGTCGCCCGTTCGGGGTGATCGGTCTGCCGGATGCCGCGACCGGCCCGAATTTCGCGACCCTGATCGGGCTGCTCGCCTTCGCCTCCGGCGACGGCCAGACCATGCACGATATCGACTTCACCGCCGAAGCGCCGCGCGGCGTGTTCGGCCGCATCTTCAATTACCTCAAGGAGCGCGCGTGATGGCGCGCCTCACCCTCAGCATCCGCACAACTCTTCACGCCCGCCTGAAGGAGATCCGGCCATGACCCTGAACCTGACGATCCAGAAGACCACCCACACCGACTTCACGCCTAAGATCACCGTGATCGGCGTCGGCGGTGGCGGCACCAACGCGGTCAACAACATGATCGCGCTGAATCTTCCGGGCGTGGACTTCGTCGTCGCCAATACCGACGCCCAGCAGCTTCTGCTCTCGCGTGCCGAGCGGCGCATCCAGCTCGGGCCGCACATCACCCAGGGCAACGGCGCGGGCGGCCGTCCGGAAATCGGCAAGGCCTCGGCCGAGGAAGCCGCCGACGATCTCGCCCGCCATCTCGATGGCGCGCACATGGTGTTCATTACCGCCGGCATGGGCGGCGGCACCGGCACCGGGGCGGCGCCGGTCATCGCGCGAATGGCACGCGAGCGCGGCATCCTGACCGTCGGTGTGGTCACCAAGCCCTTCGCCTTCGAGGGCAAGCGCCGGCTGAAATCGGCCGAGGAGGGCATCAACGAGCTGCAGAGCTATGTCGACACCCTCATCGTGATTCCGAACCAGAACCTGTTCAAGGTGGCGAACGAGCGCACCGGCTGGAAGGAAGCCTTCGAGATGGCCGACCATGTTCTTTACATGGGCGTGCGCGGCGTGACCGACCTGATGGTTGTGCCGGGCATGGTCAATCTCGACTATGCCGATATCCGCTCGGTGATGTCCGAGATGGGCAAGGCGATGATGGGCACCGGCGAGGCCGATGGCGAGGATCGCGCGATCCGCGCGGCCGAGGCGGCGATCTCCAACCCGCTGCTCGAAGATACCAACATGAAGGGCGCGCGCGGGCTGCTGATCAACATCACCGGCGGTTCCGACCTGACCCTGTTCGAACTCGATCAGGCAGCGAACCGTATCCGCGAGGAGGTCGATGAAGACGCGAACATCATGGTCGGCATGGCACTCGACGACAATCTGGGCGGGCGCGTGCGGATTTCGGTGGTCGCGACCGGTATCGATTCCGTGACCCCGGCGCAGGCCGAGCGGCCGAAGCTGGTCGCGGTCGGCGGCGGCAGCGCGATGGTGGATGCGGTCGCCGGCATGAACGCCGGCTATGCGCAGCAGCCCCAGCCCGGATCGCAGCAGGGGCCGATGCTCAATGTGGTGTCGAGCCAGCCGCAGCCGATGGTGCAGCCGGAACTGGCCTCCGTGCAGGCGATGCAGCAGGCCCCGGCGATGGCTCCGCAGGAGCCGATGATGCGCGCGCCGATCTCTGCTCCGGCGGCATATCGCGAACCGGTCCGCGCTCCGGCTTCT
>DASVGZ010000539.1:0-3097 GCA_036379275.1 Acidiphilium sp.
GCATCTCCAAAATCGGATGGCAAACATCCTTCATTGTTCGGTTCCCAATTAGACGAAGCGACAATTAAATATATCAACATGCCAAACAAATTTATAAAAATCCATACTGCACATTTGTTTGAAATAGTAGGGTTTATTTTGTTGTCATTTGTTTTCATGATAAAAATATTACAAAAACACTAATTTGCAACGGTCGATAGATGTTGCGTCAAGTGGTGTATGCTTGTTCCAATTTGGTGCTTCGCGGGCGTCATCGGAGCAAATGTCTACGCATTACCGACACGGTCTTCGGCGCCGATGCCGAGTTGCTTGAGTTTGCGGTGCAGGGCGCTGCGTTCCATGCCGACGAAGTTCGCGGTGCGGCTGATATTGCCGCCGAACCGTAAAAGCTGGGCCTGAAGATACTGGGTCTCGAACACGTCGCGCGCCTCGCGCAGCGATAGCGCCATGATGTCGGCGAGCGGGTCGATCGCAAGGGCGCGCGGGGCGTGCGCGCCGATTTCGGTCGGCAGATGCTCGGCGCGGAACGCCTCGCCCGCCTCGCCGGGGTGCATGATCATCAGCCAGTCCATCACGTTGCGCAGTTGCCGGACATTGCCGGGCCAGTCATGCGCCTGAAGCGCTGACAATGCTTCCGATGACAGGGTGCGCGGCGGCAGGCTCGATGTGTCGGCGGCGCGTTTGAGGAAATGCGCCGCGAGTTCCGGGATATCCTCGCGCCGTTCGCGCAGGGACGGCACCCGCAGCGGCACCACGGCGAGCCGGTAATAGAGATCCTGGCGGAATTTTCCGGCGGCGATCGCGGCCTGGAGGTCGCGCGCGGAGCTTGCGATGATCCGCAGGTCGACCTTGACCCGGTGGTCGCCGCCGATCCGCTCAAAACTCTGATCCTGCAGGACGCGGACGATCTTGCCCTGGGTTTCGAGCGGCATGTCGGCGATTTCGTCGAGCAGGAGGGTGCCGCCGTTGGCCCGTTCCAGAATGCCGGCGCGGCGCGGCTGGGCGTTCGGATCGGCGCCGGCCTCGGTGCCGAACAATTCGACCTCGACCCGTTCGGGCGCGAGGATCGCGCAGTTCAGCACCATGAACGGGTTGTCGGCGCGCTTCGATTGCGCATGGATCATTCGTGCGACCACCTCCTTGCCCGCACCGGCCGGGCCGGAGAGCAGGACGCGCGATCCGGTCGGCGCGACCTTCTCGATCGCGTGGCGCAGCGTGTGGATCGTGGCGCTGGAGCCGGTGAGGCTCGATTCCGCGCCGACGCGCAGGCGAAGTTCGGCGTTTTCGGCGGCGAGGCGCGCGGCCTGCAGCGCGCGCTGGACGATCAGCAGAAGCCGGTCCGACTTGAACGGTTTTTCGATGAAATCGTAGGCGCCCTGCTGGATCGCGTTCACCGCCATCTCGATGGTGCCGTGGCCGGAAATCATCACCACCGGCATGTCCGGCGCCTCGGTCTTCAGGATGTCGAGGATGCCGAGTCCGTCGAGCGGCGAGTTCTGCAGCCATACGTCGAGAATGACGAGCGAGGGGCGGCGGTCGCGGAAGGCGGCGATCGCCTCGTCGGACGAGCCGGCGCTGCGCGCGGAATAGCCCTCGTCCTGCAGAATCGCCTCGATCAGCAGCCGGATGTCCGGTTCGTCGTCGATGATCAGTATCTCAGACATTGCTTTCCTGTTCGCTCGGCAAAATCAGGGTCACCGCCGCGCCTGCACCGTTATCGCGGTCGGCCAGTTCCAGTCTACCATGGTGATCTTCCATGATCTTGCGCACGATGGCGAGACCGAGCCCGGTGCCTTTCGGTTTGTGGGTGACATAGGGTTCGGTCAGGCGGGCGCGGTCCTGCTCGGGCAGGCCGACCCCGTCGTCGATCACCGCGATCCGGCAGGCAGCGCCGTCACGGTCGATGCGCAGAATTACATGGCCGCCGGGCGCCGGGGTTTTCGCCGCGTCGGGCCGCATCGCGATCGAATCGGCGGCGTTCTGCAACAGGTTGGTCAGTGCCTGGCCGATCAGCCGTGCGTCGCAGGGGGCGCGCGGCGCCGGATCGGGGCACTCGACCCGCCAGTCGATGCCGGGATGCGCGCTGCGTTGCAGGATTATCGCCTCGCGCGCGATGCGGCCCAGATCCTCGTTCCTGATGACGGGTTGGGGCATTCGCGCGAAGGCGGAGAATTCATCGACCATGCGGCCGATATCGCCGACATGGCGAACGATGGTGTCGGCGCACTGGGCGAAATTCTCGGGATCGGAGGTGATCTCGCGGGCGAAGCGGCGCTTCATCCGCTCGGCGGAAAGCTGGATCGGGGTGAGCGGGTTCTTGATCTCGTGGGCGATGCGCCGGGCGACATCGGCCCAGGCGGCCTTGCGCTGTGCCGATTGCAGTTCGGTGATGTCGTCGAAGGTGACGACGAAGCCGGTGGCGTGCTCGCCCTTCAGATCGGCGCCGATGCGCACCAGGAACACGCGCCGTGCGGCGGCCGCGCCGTATTCGACCTCGCCGGTCGCCGGCCGTTCGGGGTTGGACTGGGCCTGTTCGAGCAGAGGGGCGAAATCCGGCAGGAGATCGGCGAGGCGCTTGCCGAGATGGGTGAGCAGGTCGAGGCTGAGCAGGAGCGAGGCCATGCGGTTGGGCAGCTCGATCCGTCCCTTGAGGTCGAGCCCGATCACGCCGGCGGAAACCCCGGCAAGCACGGTTTCGGTGAAGCGGCGCCGCTCGTCGAGCTGGGAATAGGCGCTCATCAGTTCGGCGCGCTGCTCGGCGATCTGCCCGGTCATCCGGTTGAACGCGCGTGACAGCCCGGCGACATCGTCGGTGGAATCGCCTTCCGGCACGCGCACCAGATAGTCGCCGGCGCGGACCCGTTCGGCGGCCTCGATCAGGTAGCCGATCGGCCGGGCGATCTGGTTGGCGAACAGCAGCCCGATCAGCGACGCGCCGGAGAGAACCAGAAGGGCGACGGTCGCGAAAATCAGGGCGAAGAACAGCTCGAACTGGGCGCGGTGGTGTTCGAGCCGGTTATATTCGGCGAGCGCCTGTTTCGTGCGCTGGACATGGGCGAGGATCGAGGGGTCGATCGGCCGTTCGACCATCAGCATC
>DASVGZ010000540.1:0-7942 GCA_036379275.1 Acidiphilium sp.
GACCCGACTCTCGCCGCCGAGGTCGCGGCCTGGGAGGAGCGGCTTCTGCCGCTCGCACTCGCGATTCCCGAAACCGAACCGCCGGCGAGCCTGTGGCGGGACATCGAGCGACGGATTTCGCCGGCCGTTGCACAGGATGCACCGCGCCGGACGGTATCGGTCTGGCGCGAGCGGTTCTGGAACAATGTGGCGGTCTGGCGCGGGATCGGCGCCGTCGCGGTCGCGGCGGTCATCGCGCTTGCGATTCTCAGGCCGCATCCGGCGCCGCCACCGCACATGGTTGCCGTGCTTGCCGGCAAGAGCGGCCCCATGTTCACCGTGGCGATGCGCGGCAACGGGGCGATGAGCATTTCGCCGGTCGCCGATATCGCGCCGCCTGCCGGCAAGGTCTGGCAGCTCTGGGCGGTCGCCAGCGGCGGGAAGCCGGTGGCGGTCGGTTTCGTCGAGCCGGGCCATACGGTCTTGCCGGCGAACGACATGCCGTCCGACATGCGCAGGCCGAAAATCCTGCTTGCGGTGACGGTCGAGCCGCCGGGCGGATCGCCGACCGGCCAGCCGGACAGCCCGATCGTGTTCTCCGGACCGCTGCTGCCGATGGGCAGATGAAAACCCGGGCGGCGATCGGGACGATCAGGCGGCCCGGATCGGGCGGATGGCGAGATCGTCCGACAGGTGGATGAAATCGGCGCGTGCGCCGGGGCGCAGATGGCCGATCTCGGAGCGGCCCACGGCTTCGGCGGGATAAAGCGAGGCCATGTGCAGCGCCTCGCCGAGATCGAGACCGATGGTTCGGTGCATGAACCGGACCGAATCGATCATGGTGGTGTCGGCGCCGGCCAGGGTGCCATCGGCGAGGGTCAGGCGGCCATCGCGGCGGTGGATGGTGCGTCCGTTCAAAGTGAAGCGGTCGAGATCGGTGCCGGCCACCGCCATTGCGTCGGTGACCAGAAAAATCCGGCCCGGCCCGCGTCTGGCGCGGAGTGCGATGCCGATCGCCGCGGGATCGACGTGGATGCCGTCGGCGATCAGCCCGGCATGGAGCCGGCCATCGTCGAGCGCGGCACCGACCAGGCCGGGTTCCCGGTGGGTGAGCGGGCTCATCGCGTTGAACAGGTGGGTCACCATGGTCGCTCCGGCGGCGGCGGCGGCGCGGGCCTGTGCCAGAGTCGCGTTGGAGTGGCCGAGGCTGACGACGACGCCGGATTCGACCAGTCGAGCGATTTGAGCCGGGCTGACGGTTTCGGGCGCGAGGGTGACGAGAAGGACCGGCATGGTTTTCGCGGCTTCGGTCAGGCGGGTCAGGTCGGCGTCGGTCATCGGCCGGATCAGGGCCGGATCGTGGGCACCGTGACGTGCGGGGGCGAGATGCGGGCCTTCGAGATGCAGGCCGAGAAAGCCGGGAATATTGCTCCGCGCGGCGATGGCGCCGGCGGCGAGGGCGTGGGCGGTGGTTTCCGGCGTGTCGGTGATCAGGGTGGGAAGCAGTGCGGTGGCGCCGAACCGGCGATGCGCCGCGCAGATGGCGGCGATGCCGGCGGCATCGGGCCGGTCGTTCAGCAGGATGCCACCGCCGCCATTGACCTGGAGATCGACGAAGCCGGGAGCGATGATGCCGCCATCGAGGGCGATCAGCTTGATGTTCGCGGGGAGGGATCGGGGAGCGAAACTGCCGGCGACCCGGTGATCCGGGCCGATCGCGAGGGCCTTGCCGTCATGCCAGGTTTCGCCGTCGAATATCCGGGCGCCAATGAACGCATGAGCGATGTCGGGCGGGTCTGGTTCGGTCATGGTGCTCCGGGATGGGTCGGCGGGAGCGGGCTGGTAGCGGCGGGCGGATTTGAACCACCGACCAAGGGATTATGATTCCCCTGCTCTACCGCTGAGCTACGCCGCCAGACCGGATGGAGGCGGAGGTAGCGTCCGCCTCCGCCAAAGTCAATCTTTTGCAGGGTTCCGGAAGCGGGCGGGACACCATACGTTCGTGCGCTGCTGGTGCAACACCCTTTGCCCCGTCCGATGGCTCGGACAGGGTTGAGTGGATTGCGGACGCTGGACTGCTTCGGCCGTTGCACGGCCTCGCAGTTGTCTCTGGAGACCGGGTTGTGACAAGGCTCACTTACCGAAGAACATCAATGTCTTTCGGGTGTATTCCTCGGCATAGTCGACGATCCGGTCGGACCCCTTGCGGGCGTTTTTTTCGTCATTCCCGGCAATTTTCCGGGCGACGAAGGCATGAAGCTCGCAGACGCGTTGCAGGTCGCCGAACTGCCTGAAGTGAAGATACCAGAAGCGCCGGGTCTGGGCCTCGATCGGGACGATCGCCTGCACCGCATACTTGTTATGTGCCGTAGCGGCGATGAGCGCGTTGAATTCGCGGTCGGCCTCGACAAAGGCAAGGCCGCTGTTCGTGGCCGCGGCGTTTTCGAACATCTCCGCCAGTTCGCGAAAGCGAAGCCGTTCGGGTTCCCGGGCAAAGCGGGCCGCGCGGCCGGCCAGCACGTTTTCGATCCCCTTGCGCACCTCGATCATGGCGAGTTGGTCGACAAGGTCGATTTCGGAGACATATGCGCCGGAACGCGGCAGGATTTTTACCGTGCCCTCGAAGGACAGGCGCTGCAGCGCCTCCCGGATCGGGGTGCGGCCGATGCCGAGCCTGTTGCTGAGCGACGTTTCCGAAATGCGGCTTCCCGGTGGCAATTCATGCGTCACGATCATTGCCTCGATCAGACGATAGGCAATGCGGGATTGTGATTCGTCCGTGCCGGAAGCCGGGATATCGGTGAGCGTCGCGGAACTCATGCTCAGTTGCCTACACTGCCCTTCCGTTGAAGAAAAGCAAACAAACCGGGATCGTCGGACCTCAGGTACAACAGATTTTGCACAGCATTTCATCAAAAAACCGCATCCGCGCCTGGCTCCGGACAGGCCTGCCCGTTTTCACCGGATTCGAGACAAATCTTTTTTGCTTGCGCTCCACAGGGTTTCTATATAGCTTCAACTGACATATCAGTGATATGTTAATATAAACCGTGGGGGAGATAAATCCGGCAAAACCCGTTTTCTGGGAAGGAACGTTCATGACTGCCACGCAAGCGACGCGGCCCGGAGCCGCTTCATCGACCCGCTGGTTTCAACTGCTTCTTGGTCTGATCGCCATGATGGCGATTTCCAGCCCGCAATATGTCTGGGCGCTGTTTACGGAACGGCTCACTCACCAACTCAACGCCCCGCTGGCCGAAATCCAGGTGACATTCTCGCTTCTCATCGTCCTGCAGACTTTCCTGTCGCCGGCACAGGGCTATCTGGTCGACCGTTTCGGCCCGCGGCTTCTGCTCTCGGCTGGCGCGGCGCTGACCGGTCTGAGCTGGATTCTGGCATCCCGGGTCACCAGCCTGATGGGCCTCTATGCCACTTACGGCGTGCTCGGCGGCATCGGCACCGGCATCATTTATGTGGGCGTCGTGAGCATGATGGTGCAATGGTTTCCCGACAAGCGCGGTCTTGCCGCCGGTATCGTCGCGGCCGGGTACGGGTTCGGCGCCTTCCTGACGACGTTCCCGATCGCGCGCTCGCTGCATTCATCGGCGGGCCTGTCGGGCACGCTGCTCACCTACGGCATCATCATCGGCGCGGTCGGCATCCTGGCGGCGCTCGGAATGCGTAGGCCAGACACCGCGACGGTGCCTCATGTGGCGCCGCACGCGGAAGAACATGGCCTGGTTCAGGAAATCCGCGACCATGCGCCGCGCGAGATGCTGCGCAGCCCGATCTTCTGGCTGATGTTCGTGATGATGACGATGATGTCGACATCGGGGCTCATGGCCATCTCGCAGATGGGAGTCGTCGCCCATGATTATCATGTCGCCGATGCCCTGGTGTTCGGTCTGGGCGCGTTGCCGCTGGCTCTGTCGATCGACCGCATCACCAATGGCCTGACCCGTCCGTTTTTCGGCTGGGTCTCGGACCGGATCGGGCGCGAGGCCACCATGACGATCGCCTTCGGCATCGAGGGCGTCGCCATGACCGTCTGGCTGCTGTACGCCCACCATCCGCTGACTTTCGCGATCTTGTCGGGTGTGGTGTTTTTCGGCTGGGGCGAGATCTTCTCGCTGTTTCCCGCGACGCTCACCGATACCTTCGGCACGAAAAACGCCACCACGAATTATGGCTTTCTCTATATGGCCCAGGGTGTGGGCTCGGTTCTCGGCGGCCCGCTGGCCGCGTTGCTGCATGGGGCGACCGGTTCCTGGGCTGTCGTATTCGGTGTGGTCATCGCGATGAACTTCCTGACCGCGTTTCTGGCGATCGCCGTGCTCAAGCCGATGCGCGCCGCTCATCGCCGGCGTCACTCCGAAGCACCGTCTTTCCTCGCGGCGGCTCCGCAACGCGGCGCCATGTGACCGACCGTGCCGGAACGGCAGTACATGCCGCTCCGGCAATCCTTTCAAGAAGCAGAAATACAGGAAATACCCTCAAGATGTTTCAGACAGTGCGTTCCACGCGCGGCATGGCCGTTGCCCCCCATTCCCTTGCCGCACAATCCGCGGTCGATGTTCTGCGCGCCGGAGGCAATGCGATCGAAGCCATGATCGCCGCGGCGTCCACCATCGCCATCGTTTACCCGCACATGAACGGCATTGGCGGCGACGGGTTCTGGACGATCTCCCATCCGGGCAAGCCCGTCGTGGTCATCGAGGCCTGCGGCGGTGCCGCGGCCGGCATCTCCCGCGAGCATTACACCGCAAGGGGATGGACGAGTATTCCCACCCGTGGCCCCGATGCGGCCAATACGGTCGCCGGAACGATCGGCGGCTGGCTGGAAGCGCTGAGGATCAGCGGGGAGTGGGGCGGTCGCCTGCCGCTCGGCCGCCTGCTCGAGGAGGCGATTTTCTACGCCGGGGACGGCATCGCAGTGACCGCCTCGCAGGCCGCAAGCACCACAAGGAAATTCGATGAACTGATGGGTGTTCCAGGATTTGCCGAAACCTTCCTGGATGAGGGCAGGGTGCCGCAGCCGGGCAGCCGGATGCGTCTGGAGCGCCTTGGACGCACGCTGCGAATGCTCGCGGAAGACGGCCTCGACAGTTTTTATCGCGGTCGGGTCGGTGCGAGCATCGCGAGGGACCTGAAGGCGCTCGGCAGTCCCGTCAGTGCCGACGATCTGGCGTCCTGTCGCGCCCGGGTGCGCCGGCCGCTCATTCTCGAACACAGCCTCGGCAAGGTCTATAACATGACGCCGCCCACCCAGGGCGTGGTGTCGCTGATCATTCTCGGTATCCTCGACCGCCTCGACATCGGGCGATTCGAAGCCGAAAGCCCGGACTATATCCATCTGGTCGTCGAAGCGACGAAGCAGGCCTTTTCCGTACGCGACAGCCATATCACCGATCCGGACTTCATGGATATCGATCCGCAGGATTTCCTGATGCCTGATTTCCTCGACAAGCTTGCCGGGCAGATCCGGCTCGATGCCGCGCTGCCCTGGGGCAAGGGGCGCGGTCCGGGCGATACGGTCTGGATGGGGGTGATCGACGGTAAAGGCCGTGCTGTGTCCTTCATCCAGAGCATCTATCACGAATATGGCAGCGGTCTGGTTCTCTCCGGGACCGGCATCAACTGGCAGAATCGTGGTTGCTCGTTCTCGCTCGACCCGCAGCACATCAACGCGCTATGGCCGAAGAAGAAACCCTTCCATACGCTCAACCCGGCGCTTGCCCATCTCAATGATGGTCGCACCATGGTCTATGGCACGATGGGGGGTGACGGTCAGCCGCAGACCCAGGCCGCACTGTTCACCCGTTATGCGGTTTTCGGCCAGACCATGCAGAAAGCGATCACGGCCCCGCGCTGGCTGCTCGGGCGGACCTGGGGGCAGGATTCCGACAGCCTGAAGCTGGAAGGCCGGTTTTCCCCCGAAACGTGCCGGAGACTGGAATCGCTCGGGCACGAGGTTGAAATGCTGGATGAGTTCGATGAACTGGTCGGTCATGCCGCCGGAATCGCACGTCATTCCAGCGGCGTTCTCGAAGGTGGCTGCGACCCGCGCAGTGATGGCGGTGTCGCAGCCTTCTGAGGTCAGCGCGTAGGGGTCGGGGGGGTGGTGGAGTAGTCGTAGAAGCCGCGGCCGGATTTGCGGCCGAGCCAGCCGGCCTCGACATAGTTCACCAGAAGCGGGCAGGGGCGGTACTTGTCCTCGCCCAGACCCTGGTGCAGCACGCGCATCACATCCAGCGTCACGTCCAGACCGACCAGATCGGCGAGGGTGAGCGGGCCCATCGGGTGTGCCGCGCCGAGTTTCATGCCGTTGTCGATCGAGACCACGTCGCCGATGCCCTCGTGCAGGGCGAACACCGCCTCGTTGATCATCGGCACCAGAATGCGGTTGACGATGAAGCCCGGAAGATCGGTGGCGGCGACGGTGGTCTTGCCCATCCGCCGTGCCAGCGCCGCGACCGTTTCGGCGGTGGCATCCGAGGTGGCGAGGCCGCGAATCACCTCGACCAGTTTCATCATCGGCACCGGGTTGAAAAAGTGCAGCCCGACGAAGCGGTCGGCGATGCCGGTGGCGGCGCCGAGTTTCGTGATCGAGATCGACGAGGTGTTGGAGGCGAGGATCGCATCCGGCGCGAGATGCGGGAGCACCTGCGCGTAGACCGCGCGCTTGATGTCTTCCCGCTCCGGCACTGCCTCGATCACGATCCCGCAATCGCCGAGCCGGTCATGCGTGGTCGATGCCGTCACCCTGGCAAGAGCGGCGTCGCGCGCGGCAGGGTCGATCGTGCCCTTCTGCACCTGCCGTTCCATGTTCTTCGCCATGGTGGCAAGGCTTTTGTCGAGCACCGGCCGTGCGGTGTCGACCAGGACGACATCGAGCCCGGAGAGAGCGGCGACATGGGCGATGCCGTTGCCCATGGCGCCGGCGCCGATGACGCCGATCCGCTGAAGGGTCATGTCAGCCGAGTTCCTTGTCGAGTTCGGGGAGGGCCTGGAACAGGTCGGCGACCAGGCCGTAATCGGCGATCTGGAAAATCGGCGCTTCCTCGTCCTTGTTGATCGCGACGATGACCTTGGAATCCTTCATGCCGGCGAGGTGCTGGATCGCGCCGGAAATGCCGACCGCCATGTAGAGGTCGGGGGCGACGATCTTGCCGGTCTGGCCGACCTGATAGTCGTTCGGGACGAACCCGGCGTCGACGGCGGCGCGCGAGGCGCCGACCGCTGCGTGCAGTTTGTCGGCGATCGGTTCCAGAAGTTTGCCGAAATTCTCGCCGTTCTGCATTCCGCGCCCGCCGGAGATCACGATTTTCGCGGCGGTGAGTTCCGGGCGCTCGCTTTTGGAGAGTTCAGCGCCAAGGAAATTCGACGCGGCGTTTCCGATTTCCACCGATACAGCCTCGACCGGGGCCGAACCGCCCTCGGCCGGCGCGGGATCGAAGCTCGCGGCGCGCACGGTGATCACCTTTTTCGCGTCGGCGGATTTCACCGTCGCCAGCGCGTTGCCGGCATAGATCGGGCGGATGAAGGTGTCGGCGTCGACCACGCCGGCGATGTCGCTGATCGGCTGGGAGTCGAGCAGGGCGGCGGCGCGCGGCAGAACGTTCTTGCCGGTGGCGGTGGCCGCCGAGACGATGTGCGAGTAATCGCCTGCAAGCTTGACGATCAGATCGGCGAGTGGTTCGGCGAGGGCATGGGCGAAGACGGCGTTGTCGGCGACCAGAACCTTCGCGACCCCGGCGATGGCGGAGGCGGCTTTCGCGGCCTCGGCGACGCCTTCGCCCGCGACCAGGGCATGGACCTCGCCGAGTTTCGCGGCGGCGGCGATCGCGCTGCGCGCCGGCTGCTTGATGGACTTGCCGTCGTGATCGAGCAGAACCAGAACCTGTGCCATGATCAGATCACCTTGGCTTCGTTGCGGAGTTTTTCGACGAGTTCCTGAACCGAC
>DASVGZ010000541.1:0-2963 GCA_036379275.1 Acidiphilium sp.
GCGGATCATGCGTTCGAGCGCGCGTTCGGCGACCCCGATCGAGCGCATACAGTGATGGATGCGTCCCGGCCCGAGCCGTCCCTGGGCGATTTCGAAGCCGCGACCCTCGCCGAGCAGAATGTTGCCGGCGGGAACGCGAACATTGTCGAAGATCAGTTCGGCATGGCCGTGCGGGGCGTCGTCGTCGCCGAACACCGGCAGGGCGCGCTTCAAGGTGACGCCCGGATGCGGAAACGGCACCAGAACCATCGATTGCTGTTTGTGGCGGTCGGGGTTGGCGGGATCGGATTTGCCCATCACGATCAGGATGTGGCAGCGCGGATCGGGCGCGCCGGAAATCCACCATTTATGGCCGTTGATGACGTAATCGTCGCCATCGCGCCGGATTTCGGTTTCGATATTGGTCGCGTCCGACGAGGCGACGCGCGGTTCGGTCATCGCGAAGGCGGAGCGGATCTCGCCGGCGAGAAGGGGCTTCAGCCAGCGGTCCCTGTGTTCGGGCGTGCCGTAGCGGGTGAGCACTTCCATGTTGCCGGTGTCGGGGGCCGAGCAGTTGAAGGCTTCCGGGCCGAACGGGCTGCGGCCCATGATTTCGGCGAGCGGCGCGTATTCGACATTGGTGAGTCCGGCGCCGTGTTCAGAGTCGGGTAGAAACAGGTTCCACAACCCGGCATCGCGGGCTTTTTGCTTGATTTCGCCAAGAAGTTCGAGCGGCTGCCAGCGGTCGGCACGGCTGTGCGCGGCGTGGAACAGCGCCTGTTCGTTCGGGTAGACGTGATCGGCCATGAAATCCGCGACCCGGGTGCGCAGGGCTTCGGTTTTTGCGGAGTAACGGAATTCCATGGCGGTTTCCCTCTTTGTTTAGACCAGTGTGCGGACTCCTTCCGGGTTGTGCAAGGGCGGCGTGCATGACAGCATATGCTTGACAGATTTTGGCGATCCCGAAAGATTCGCGGGCAGGGAGGATGCGGCGATGAGCGACGATGCGGGGCCGAAACTGGTCGAGGTTCTGCCGCAGCATCGCCTCGACGAGGCCGCCCTGTTCGCATACCTCGCCGGTCATCTCGACGGTTTTGCGCCCCCGGCGCGGCTGCGCCAGTTTCAGGGCGGGCAATCGAACCCGACATTCCTGATCGAGACCGATGCCGTGCGTTACGTTCTGCGCAAGAAGCCGCCGGGCCGGCTGTTGCCGTCGGCACATCAGATCGACCGGGAATACCGGATACAAAGCGCGCTGGCGGATAGCGGCGTGCCGGTTGCGTCGATGCTGCATTTCTGCGCCGATCCCGCGATCATCGGCACCGAATTCTACGTGATGGCGCATGTCGATGGCCGGGTGTTCCACGATGTGATGATGCCGGGACTGTCTTCGGCGGAGCGCGGGGCGATCCAGCGCGGGCTGATCGAGACCATCGCGGCGCTGCATCGGGTCGATGATCGGGCGGTCGGGCTCGGCGATTACGGCAGGCCGGATCATTACGTGGCGCGGCAGATCGATCGCTGGACGAAGCAATACGAGGCGTCGAGGACCGAAGACCTGCCGGCGATGACCAGCCTGATCGCCTGGCTGCGCGCCAATATGCCCGAGCAGGACGAAAGTGCGATCGTGCATGGCGATTTCCGGCTCGGCAACATGGTGATCGACGCGGCGGCGCCACGGATTCTCGCCGTGCTGGACTGGGAGTTGTCGACGCTCGGCCATCCGCTCGCCGATCTCGCCTATTGCTGCATGTCCTACCATTTGCCGCCGGGTTCGGGGCCGGCGATGGCGGGGTATCGGGGGGTCGATCTCGCGGCGCTCGGGCTGATGAGCGAGGATGAGGCGATCGACCTCTATTGCGCGCGCACCGGGCGGAGCGGCATCGCGAACTGGCGGTTCTTCATGGGGTTTTCGCTGTTCCGCTCGGCGGCGATCGTCGAGGGGGTCTATGCGCGGTCGCTGGCGGGCAACGCCGCCGACCGGCGCGCCAGCCGGATGCATGAGGTGTGCATCCAGGTGGCGACGACCGGCTGGGATATCGTGCGCGGTTAGTCCGCTGCTTCCGCGTAGTCCGACAGAGGCGCGCAGGTGCAGACGAGATTGCGGTCGCCATAGACGTTATCGACCCGCTTGACCGGCGGCCAGTATTTCGCGCTGGCGATCCAGGGCAGCGGAAAGGCGGCCTGTTCGCGGCTGTAGGCATGGGACCAGCCGCTCGCCATCACTTCCGCCGCCGTGTGTGGGGCGTTTTTCAGGGGATTGTCGTCGCCCGGCAGTGCGCCGGCCGCGATCGAGGCGATTTCCTTGCGGATCGCGATCATCGCGTCGCAGAACCGGTCGAGTTCGGCGCGGGATTCGCTTTCGGTCGGCTCGATCATCAGCGTGCCCGGCACCGGCCACGACATGGTGGGGGCATGGAAGCCGAAATCCTGCAGCCGCTTCGCGATATCCTCGACCTGGATGCCGGCTTCGGCCTGGAAGCCCCGGCAATCGACGATGCATTCATGCGCGACCATGCCGTTCGCCCCGGTGTAGAGGATCGGGTAGTGCGGGGCGAGGCGATGGGCGATGTAGTTGGCGTTGAGAATGGCGATTTCGGTCGCCTCGCGCAGGCCATCGGCCCCCATCATCCGGATGTAGGCGTAGGGGATCGGCAGGATCGAGGCACTGCCGAACGGAGCGGCGCTGACCGGGCCGTAGCCGGTGGCGGGGCCGGCATCGTCGCGCAGCGGATGGTTGGGCAGATGCGGGGCGAGATGCGCGGCGACCGCGATCGGGCCGACGCCGGGGCCACCGCCGCCATGCGGGATGCAGAAGGTCTTGTGCAGGTTGAGATGGCAGACATCCGCGCCGATCGCCGCCGGGCTGGTCAGCCCGACCTGGGCGTTCATGTTGGCGCCGTCCATGTAGACCTGACCGCCGGCTTCATGGATTTTGGCGCAGATTTCGCGGATCGTCGCCTCGAACACGCCATGGGTCGAGG
>DASVGZ010000542.1:0-4419 GCA_036379275.1 Acidiphilium sp.
GGGCGTCGCCTGTCAACCGGAATCGCCCGTTTCGCTGCCTTCAGCCGTGATCGACCGGGGTCAGGGAGTCTTTCTTCGCGTTTTGCGCCCAGAGTCTGATCCGCATGGTCGAATCGGGATTGGGCTGGCGGCGCGGCAGAACAATGACCGCACGCAGACCGGGGTGATTGTCCTCCAGCCGGAGAATGCCGTCGTGCAGGCTGGCGATCGCCGACACAAGGGCAAGACCGAGGCCCGATCCCGGCGTCGAACGCGCGCTTTCCGCCCGGTAGAATCGCTCGGTCGCGCGCACACGCTCGGCTTCCGGGATACCCGCGCCCTGATCGGCGATATGGATCTCGATATGGGCGGCATCCATCCGGGCCGAAACCGCCACCCGGCTGTCCGGCGGCGAGAATTTCAGCGCATTCTCGAGCAGGTTGGCGACTGCCTGCTGGATCATGTCGCGGTCGCCGATCATCGGCAGTTGCGGCGGCCAGGCGGTGTCGAGCGCGATGCCGCGCTCTTCCGCCACGGCGTCGTAGAACTCGGCGAGATCCTCGAGCACCGGCGTCAGATCGATATCCGCGAAAGCCGAGCGCCTCGATCCCGCCTCGATCTCGGCGATTCGCAGCAGCGCCTGAAACACCTTGACCACACCATCGAGATCGTCGGTCGCGCGGTTGATCGCGCCGTGCAGTTCCTCGGTGGTCCGCGCATGGGATGCCGCATCCTCGAGCCGGGCGCGGGCGCGGGTGATCGGGGTGCGCAGGTCGTGCGCGATCGCGTTGGAAACCTGGCGAACGCCGTCCATCAACCGGGCGATGCGGTCGAGCATGACATTGATCGTCTCGGCCAGTTCGTCGAACTCGTCGCCACTGCCGGATCGCCGGACCCGCCTGGTCAGATCTCCGCGCGCGATCGCCCGGGTAGTCGCGGAAATATCGGCAAGCGATCGCCGGAACAGACCGCGAATGAGCAGCGCCCCGAAAAAACCGAGCAGCAGCATCGCGGCGAGCGCCCAGATCAGCCCGTCGCGCAGGATATGGCGCAACTGCGACCGGGTGCTGACATCCCGCCCGACCAGAAGCTGAAAGCCGCCCGGCAGGGTGTAGTAGCGCAGCAGCGCATGAGAGCGCACGCCCGCCCGTTCCACCGGCATGGTGTACCAGGCATGAGGCGTATCGATACCGATGGGCCAGCGGGTCAGGTTACCGGCGATCCGGTTGCCGAGCGGATCGACCAGAAGATAAATCGCGTTGTCGTTCAGGTTCTCGTCGATCCGGTTGCGCAGGGTCAGAACAAGGGCCGGCAGGCCGCCCTCGGTGAAATGCGTGGCCAGTCCCTGGGCATCGACCCGGATTGCCTCATGGGCCTGACGATCGAGCAGCCCGATGGTCGAATACCGTAGCGATGCAGCGAGAACGATGGTCGAAAGGCCGAACACCACGGCATAGAGCACCGCGAACCGGATGCCGGCCGAACGCAGGAACCGCCTGCGTTTACGTGCCGGCGCCTGAACTTCCGCCGGTTTCGGGCCGGCCTCGGGAGCGTCATTGCTCACGGCGTCATGCGCCGAAGCCATGCCCGTCCGAAGCGGCACCGGCGGAGATACACGGGTTTACGGCTCCTCGACCCTGAGCATGTAGCCGGCATTGCGGACCGTGTGCAGAAGCGGTGCATCGAACGGTTTGTCGATCTTCTGGCGCAGCCGGGAGACGTGAACGTCGATCACGTTGGTCTGCGGGTCGAAATGATAGTCCCACACGCCCTCGAGCAGCATGGTGCGGGTCACCACCTGGCCGGCATGGCGCATCAGATATTCGAGCAGCCGGAATTCACGCGGCTGCAGGTCGATCTTCTGCCCGCCCCGCTTCACTCCGCGCGACAGAAGGTCCATTTCGAGATCGCCAACGGCGAGTCGCGTCGCCGGTCCCTCACCCTTGCCGCGCCGGGCCATCGCCTCGACCCGGGCGAGCAACTCGGCGAAGGCGAACGGCTTGGTCAGATAGTCGTCGCCGCCCGCCTTGAGCCCCTTGACCCGGTCGTCGACCTGACCGAGCGCGGACAGGAACAGAACCGGCGTCGCGTTGTCCTGGGCACGCAGGGTTTCGAGCAGGCGCAACCCGTCGATGCCGCCGGGCAGCATACGATCGAGAATGATCGCATCGAAATTCTCGGAAGCCGCCATGAACAGCCCGTCGCGGCCGTTATCGGCATGTTCCACCGTGTGGCCGGCCTCGCGCAGGCCCTTCACCACGAAACCGGCGACATCCTTGTCATCTTCAACAACCAGTATTCGCATCAGTTGCTCCCCAATTCCGCCGGCCTGCGGCCGACAACCACGGAAAGGCCGAAGATCCGGCCGTTCCTGTTCACGCGCAGATGTTCCGTGCTGCCTGGCGGAACCGAGGCGATCGCGCGGATCAGCGCGCTGGCATCGTTGACCGGCAGGCGATTGATCGCAAGGATGACATCGCCCGGCATGAGACCGGCCCGTGCCGCCGGCCCCACCGATTCGACACCGGTGAGCTCCACTCCGGATTCGCCTTCCGGCAGATCGGCCACCGACACGCCGAGCCATCCGCGCGGAATGCTGCCATGGGCGATCAGATCGGTGATGATCCGCCGCGCCATGTTGGAGGGCACAGCGAACCCGATCCCGACCGATCCGCCCGAGGGCGAGACGATGGCGGTGTTCACCCCGATGACATCGCCGTTCATATCGAAGGACGGTCCTCCGGAATTGCCCGGATTGATCGGCGCGTCGAGTTGCAGGAAGTGATCGAACGGCCCGTCGCCGATCGCCCGGCCGCGCGCGGAGATGATACCGGCAGTGAACGACGTGCCGAGATCGAACGGGTTGCCGGCCGCCAGAATCCAGTCGCCCACCGCCATGATCGCGGAATTGCCCCAGCGCACGAAAGGCAGGCTGTGGCCGGCATCGATCCTGATGACGGCGAGATCGGTGAGCTGATCGGCACCGATCACCCGCGCCGGCAGGCGTCGCCCGTCATCCAGGGTGACGATGATGCGTGCAGCGTTTTCGATCACGTGATTATTGGTGACGATGATGCCGGACGCGGTGACGATGAAACCCGAACCGGCCGCCCGGTTGACCGCGCCGCCGGAAAAATCCTGCGGCTGCGTGCCGTGCCGTTGCAGATGGGGGGGGGACGCCTTCCTTGTACCGGCGATCTCGATCACCGAAATGCCGACGATCGAAGGCGCGACACGGCGCACCAGCGGTGCGAAGCTGGACGGCATGGCAAAGCCGCGGCGCGACAGCAAAACCGCGGGGGTGACGGCAAGGGCAGTAACGACCGCGCGGCGCCGGACCGGCATTCTGGTTTCCCGATATTTCGATTCGTCGCTGACATGGCACCCGGTTGTCCCCAGCGCAAGATTCCGCACAAAAAGCTTTGCCTGTGCGTTGCGGCGACGTTACGAACCCTGCATGTTTCAGAGCATTGCACATGCTTGCTCTGGACAGCTCATAAACAAGATTCAAAAGTCAAAATAAACCATTAAAATTTTACGAAAAATTTATAAGCCGCGCACGTTCACGTAATCCCCTCTTTTGTTTCCGCCCGAAACTTGCCACAATCAGGATACGATGCGTCTACACGGTTCCTGCGCGGCCCTCGACGATGATGCGGTGTTGCTGCTCGGTCCGTCCGGGGTCGGCAAGTCGGATATGGTGCTGCGCCTCATCGACCGGGGCTTCTCTCTGGTCGGGGACGATCAGGTCGAGGTCGAAGCTGGTCGCGTCATGGGTGCCAAACCTCTTCTCGGCATGATCGAACTGCGCGGCATCGGCCTGTTCCACGCCGAGCATCGTGAGTCGGCCCGGCTGAGGCTGGTGGTCGGCCTCGCCGCGGAACCGGAAAAGGACCGGCTGCCCGTCCGGCTGCCTGCCCCCGGCAACGATCCCGAATTCGGCGTGCCGCGCATCGAAATCGACCCGCGCGCCGCCTCGGCCGCGATCCGGGTCCATTGGGCGCTCGACGCCGCCTGCGGCCGTCGCACCCAGCATTGCGGCGCGTTCGCGGCATGAATGCCCCACACCCCCGGCTGGTGATCGTCAGCGGGCTTTCCGGAGCCGGCAAGAATTCGGTGCTGCACGCGCTCGAGGATCTCGGCTTCGAGGCGGTCGACAACCCGCCGCTCCGGCTGGTCGACACGCTGATCGGCTCGGACAAGCCACTGGCAATCGGAATCGACGCGCGAACCCGCAATTTTTCGGCGACCGAGGTGATCGAGACCATCAGTCGCCTGCGCGAATCGGGACGTGCCCAGCCCGAACTGGTTTTCGCGATCGCCTCGCCCGAAGTCCTGCTGCGCCGATACACTGAAACCCGGCGACGGCATCCGCTTGCGCCGCAAGCCACGGTCAGCGACGGAATCGAGACCGAGCAGGCGCTGACCCGGCCTTTGCGT
>DASVGZ010000543.1:0-3865 GCA_036379275.1 Acidiphilium sp.
CTCATGATCCCGGATGGCTCGGTGACGGGCATCGACATCCACTACAACGCCGGCCAGCCCGACATTCAGGAGCCGCATTGCCACGTCGTTCTCTGGCACCGCGCCGACGGCCGCCAGCACGTCGCCGGCTGATACCAGATTGCTCTAATCGTCCGGGGCGGCGAACTCGACATCTCGATGGACGTGGATCGACATCAGCACGCCGAATCCGAGCATCACCGCCGTCACCGCCGAACCGCCATAGGAAACCAGCGGCAGCGGCACCCCGCCCACCGGAATCAGCCCCATCACCATCGCCAGATTGACGAAGCAGTAGAGAAACAGATTGGTCGCGATCCCGAGGGCGGCGAGCCGGCCGAACTGGTGGCGGCAGCGCAGCGCGGTGTAGAACGCCATCATCACCATGCTGAGCAGCAGCCCGATCAGGGCGATCGCCCCGGCGAACCCGAACTCCTCGGCGATGATGGTGAACACGAAATCGGTCTGTTTCTCGGGCAGGAAGTTGAGCTGGTTCTGGGTGCCGTGCAGGAAGCCTTGCCCCCACATGCCGCCTGAGCCGAGCGCGATCTTCGACTGGATGATGTTGTAGCCGGCCCCCAGCGGATCGCGTCCGGGATGCAGGAAGGTGAGGATCCGTTCCTTCTGGTAGCCGTGCAGATGGGTGTAGGCGTAGGGCGCGATGATCGCGACGAGCGCGATCACGATCGCGAATTTCCACCAGCGCACGCCCGCGCCGAACAGGATCGAGCCGCCGATCGCCATGACGATCACGGCGGTGCCGAGGTTGGGTTCCTTCATGATGAGCGCCGCCGGCACCAGGATCGCGAGAACCGGCGGAATCAGGAACAGCGGGTTGCCGGTCTGCTCGTGGCTCGCGCGCTGGAACCAGGACGCGAGCGCGAGCGCCAGAAACAGCTTCATGAATTCCGAGGGCTGGACATGCATTCCGCCGACATCGAGCCAGCGTTTCGCGCCCAGCCCGACATGGCCGAATTTCCACACCGCGATCAGCAGCACGACACCGATGGCGTAGAACACCCAGGAGGATTTCGCGATGATCCGGATATCGATCATCGCGATCGCGATCATCATGATCAGGGCAGCGAAAAAACGCTCGATCTGCGGCGTCGCATAGGGGTGGCCATGGCCGCCCGCCGCCGAATAAAGCGCGGCATAGCCGATCCCGGCGAGCGCGCAGCAGGCGAGCACGAACAGCCAGTTCATCCTCAGCAGCTTGCCGACGATCCCGAAGGAACGGTCGTAATAGGGGCGATAGACCCTGTCGTTCATGTCGGGGATGGCCCGCCCGATGCCGCGCTCGGCGCGCCCTGGACGCTGCCCGGCGGCGCCGGACTGAGATCGCGGGTAAGCGCCGCCGTGATCAGGTCGTGGGCGATCGGTGCCGCGGCGGATGCACCCTCGTTGCCGTGCTCGACCGCGACGGCCACGGCGAAACGCGGCGCGTGGGCCGGCGCGAAGGCGATGAAGAAGGCGTTGGGGCGGAATTTCCACGGCAGCGAGGCGTCGTTGAAATTGGCCTTCTCCTCGGCCTGGGACATGTCGTGGACCTGCGCGGTGCCGGTCTTCCCGGCCATGAACACGCCCGGCAGGGTGAGGCGCGAGGCCCAGCCGGTGCCCAGCCTCGTGTTCACCACTTCGAACATGCCCTGACGCACGGCGGCGAGGTTACGATCGTCGAAACCGAGATCGGGCCAGTCGTCCGGCGCGGTTCCGGGCTGCTCCACGGTCCCGACCGAATACGCGATGCGCGGCGCCACCGCCCGTCCGGTCGCGATTCGCGCGGTCATGGTCGCGAGGCCGAGCGGTGTGACCTGGGTATAGCCCTGGCCGATACCCTGGATCACCGTGTTGCCCTGGGTCCAGACCAGCTTCCGCCGCCGCGCCCAGGCATGTGTGGGCAGAAATCCCTGGGAAACGCCCGGCAGGTCGAGCCCTGTCGGGCCGATCAGGCCGAGTTTCCGGCCCATCGCGGCGAGCCGGTCGATCCCGGTCAGAAGTGCGACATGGTAGAAGAACACGTCGCAGCTCTGCTGGATCGCCCCGACCACGCTGATGTTGCCGTGGCCGTAATGATCCCAGCAATAGAACGTATGATTGCCGAGCTTGAGATAGCCGGGGCAGAAGAACGTGGTCTCCGGCGTGATCGCGCCGCATTCGAGCGCGGCGAGCGCGGCCGTCGGCTTGAAGGTCGAACCCGGAGCGTAGAGGCCGGCGGTCGCCCGGTCGTTCAGCGGGCGCTTCGGATCGGCCATCCAGCCTTTCCAGACCGATTCCGGCACCCCGGCGTCGAACAGGGTGGGGTCGAAGCCGGGCTGGCTCGCCAGTGCCAGAACCTCGCCGTTGGTCGCATCGAGCACGACCGCCGCCGCCGCCTGCCCGCTCAGCTTCTGCGCCGCGAGGGATTGCAGCCCGGTATCGAGGGTGAGCTGCACCGTCTCGCCCCGGGTGCCGTTGTCGCGGTCGAGCACGCGGATCACGGTGCCGTGGGCGTTCACCTCGGTCTGCACCACGCCGGGCGAGCCGAGCAGAACGTCGTTGCGCGCCTGCTCGACCCCGGCACGCCCCACCCGCATTCCCGGCAGAGCGAAAACCGGGTTGTCCTGCGCCTGAGCCTGGGTCGGCCGGGCGACATAGCCGATGGTGTGCGCGGCGATCGCTCCCAGCGGATAGACCCGTGAGGCGCCGACATCGACGAACACGCCCGGAAGGTCGATCGTGTTGACCTCGATCTTCGCCATGTCCGACCAGTCGAGATAGTCCTTGAGCAGGACCGGCACGTAGCGCGGCTTGCCGGAGATATCCCGCCTGATCCGCTTCTGTTCCGCATCGGTCAGCGGAATCAGCGATGCGAAACGCCGCACCACCGCCTCGGGGTCGGGTGCCTGGACCATCATGAACAGGGCGCGCCAGTGTTGCTTGTTGCCTGCAAGGATCTGGCCGTGGCGATCGGTGATCAGCCCGCGCAGGGGCGCGAGCAGCCGTTCGTTGATCGAGTTCTGCTTGGCCAGCGTCGCGTATTTGCTGTGCTGGAGCACCTGCATCCGGTAGAGCCGGGTGCTGAGCGCACCGAACGCCCCGAGTTCCACCGCCCCGAGCAGAAGGGCGCGGCGGGTGAAAATCGGCCTGAGCGCGCGTTCGCGTTTCATCGGCTCAGGCCCGCTCGGGCGCGGCGGCGCTGCGATGGGCGCGGATCAGCGCGACCGCGAGCAGCGGATACAGCAGGATCGCAATCACGCCCTGGGTCACGATCGGTCCCGGCGGGAACAGGGTGAGGTCGAGAACTGCCCGTCCCGCCCAGTCCAGTGCAGAAATCGCAACCGCGAACCCGATGAAGGCGAGCCAGACGATGAGGAAGCTTTGCCGCACCAGAGCCTTGCGCACCGCCCCGACCGCTGCCTGTTCGAGCAGAAGCAGAACCGCCCAGAGGCCGAGTGGCGATGCGCCGAGCAGGTCGAGCAGAACGCCGATCAGAGCGACGATTGGCGCCGGCAGCGAGGCGGGACGGTACAGGCACCAGAAATAGACCGAGGCGATCACGAAGGCGGCCCGGCAGGCCGGCTGTGCGGGGATCAGATCCGGCATCGCCAGAAGAACGATCACGACGACGATGCTCGCCGCCGGCAGGGCGTGCCGGGCCGCCCGGTCGAGCCCGCGTCCCAGATCCGGCAAGTCCATGATCAGGGCCGGCCGGGCGTGGCGACCGAAACCGGCTCATGGCCGTATTCGAAAAGCCGGAGGATGTACAGCCGCGACATGTCGGCGAACGGCAGAACGACCGGATCGTTGCGGCCGACATAGTGAACCACGCCGACCGGCAGGCCGTAGGGGAACACGCCGCCATCCG
>DASVGZ010000544.1:0-6004 GCA_036379275.1 Acidiphilium sp.
AGCCGGTTCTGTTCGAGGCCGAGGAATTGCGCCGCCGTCAGCTCGGCGTTGGTACCACCCTTGAGGAACTGGAACTGATCCTTCACCCGATGGTCGAGGACGCGGGCGAGGCAACCGGCTCGATGGGTGACGACACACCGATCGCGGTTCTGTCCGAGGGTTATCGCGGCCTGCATCATTATTTCCGGCAGAGCTTCTCGCAGGTTACCAACCCGGCGATCGATTCCCTGCGCGAGGCGCGGGTGATGACGCTGAAGACCCGGCTCGGCAATCTCGGTAACGTACTCGACGAGGAGTCCGAACAGTGCGATCTGTTGCAGCTCGACAGCCCGGTTCTCTCGACCGCTGAATTCGATGCGATGCGCCGCACCATGGGCGAGTCCGCCTGCGTGGTCGATTGCACCTTCCCGGTCGCGGAGGGCGAGGGCGGTCTGCGCACCGCGATCGAACGGATTCGCCGTGAGGCCGAGGAGGGCGTGCGCGCCGGCTGCACCCATGTCATCCTGACTGACGAGGCGTTCTCGGCCTGCCGCGTGCCGATCCCGATGATCCTCGCGACCGGCGCGGTCCACACCCATCTGGTCCGGCAGTCGCTGCGCACCTTCACCAGCCTCAACGTGCGCGCGGCGGAATGCATGGATGTGCATTATTTCGCGGTCCTGATCGGCGTCGGCGCGACCACGGTCAACGCCTATCTTGCCCAGGAAAGCATCGCCGACCGTCACCGCCGTGGCCTGTTCGGCAGGCTGTCGCTGAAGGATTGCGTCGGCCGCTACAAAAAGGCGGTAGACAAGGGGCTGCTCAAGGTGATGTCGAAACTCGGCATCTCGGTCATCTCCTCCTATCGCGGCGGTTATAATTTCGAGGCGATCGGCCTGTCGCGCGCGCTGGTCGCGGAATTTTTCCCCGGCATGTTGTCGCGCATCTCCGGCATCGGCCTGCCCGGCATCGCCCACAAGCTGATCGAACTGCATGAAACCGCCTGGGACAGCGACGTGATCACCCTGCCGGTCGGCGGCATCTACAAGATGCGCCGGAAAGGCGAGACCCACGCTTTCGACGGCGACATGGTGCATCTCCTGCAAACCGCGGTCGCGACCGACAGTTTCACCCTGTACCGCAAATACGCCGATGCGGTGAACAACCGCCCGCCGGTCGCCCTGCGCGATCTGCTCGCGTTCCGCACCGAGGGCTGCACGCCGATCGCGGTCGACGAGGTGGAAAGCATCACCGAAATCAGAAAACGTCTGCTCTCGCCGGGAATTTCTCTCGGCGCCCTGAGCCCGGAAGCGCACGAGACCCTGTCGATCGCGATGAACCGGATCGGCGCGCGCTCGGATTCGGGCGAGGGCGGCGAAGATCCCGCGCGCTCGACCCCACGCCCGAACGGCGATAACGCCTCGTCAGCGATCAAGCAGATCGCCTCGGGCCGGTTCGGTGTCACCGCCGAATATCTCAACGATTGCCGCGAGATCGAGATCAAGGTCGCCCAGGGTGCGAAACCGGGCGAGGGCGGTCAGCTTCCCGGCTTCAAGGTCACCGAACTGATCGCGAAGCTGCGCCATTCGACGCCGGGCGTCATGCTGATCAGCCCGCCGCCGCATCACGACATCTACTCGATCGAGGATCTTGCCCAGCTCATCTACGATCTCAAGCAGATCAACCCGCGGGCCAGCGTTTGCGTCAAGCTGGTCTCGCGCTCGGGTATCGGCACCATCGCCGCCGGCGTGGCCAAGGCGAAGGCGGACGCGATCCTGATTTCCGGCCATTCCGGCGGCACCGGGGCCAGCCCGCAAAGCTCGATCAAATATGCCGGCCTGCCCTGGGAGATGGGGTTGTCGGAAGCGCATCAGGTGCTGATGCTCAACCGGCTGCGCCACAAGGTGAAGCTGCGTACCGATGGCGGTATCAAGACCGGGCGCGACGTGGTGATCGCCGCGATGCTCGGCGCCGAGGAATTCGGCATCGGCACCGCCTCGCTGGTCGCGATGGGCTGCATCATGGTCCGCCAGTGCCATTCCAACACCTGCCCGGTCGGCGTCTGCACCCAGGATGAGAAACTGCGCGAAAGGTTCGGCGGTTCGCCCGAGAAAGTCATCAACCTGTTCTCCTTCGTCGCCGAGGATGTCCGCAACATCCTCGCCTCGCTCGGCTTTCGCCGGCTTTCCGACATCATCGGCCGGACCGATCTGCTCCAGCAAGTCTCGCGCGGTTCGGAAATCCTCGACGATCTCGACCTGAACGCGATCCTCGCCCAGGCCGATCCCGGCCCTTATGCGCGGCACTGCACGCTGGAGGGCCGCAACGAGGTGCCGGAGACGCTGGACGCCCGGATGATCGCCGACGCCGCGGCGTTCTTCGAGCGCGGCGAGAAGATGCAGTTGCAGTACAACATCCGCAACACGCATCGCGCCATCGGCACCAAGTTCTCCAGCCGCATCGTGCGCCGCTTCGGCATGGACGGGCTGCAGCCGGACCATGTCACGGTGCGGCTGCGCGGCTCGGCCGGCCAGTCGCTCGGCGCCTTCGCGGTGCAGGGGCTGAAACTGGAAGTCTTCGGCGACGCCAACGATTATGTCGGCAAGGGTCTGTCGGGGGCGACCATCGTTGTCCGGCCGCCGCCATCGTCGAACATCACGAGCAACCACAACACGATCATCGGCAACACGGTTCTCTACGGCGCGACGTCCGGCCGGCTGTTCGCCGCCGGCCAGGCGGGGGAGCGGTTCGCCGTGCGCAATTCCGGCGCGATCGCGGTCGTCGAGGGCACCGGCTCGAACGCCTGCGAATACATGACCGGCGGCACCGTCGCGATCCTGGGGCCGGTGGGCGACAATTTCGGCGCCGGCTTCACCGGCGGCATCGCCTTCGTCCACGATCCGGACGAGACGTTCGAGCTGCGCATCAACCCCGACACGCTGCTGTGGGACCGGGTGAGCGAATCCCACTGGGCCGGGCAGTTCAGGGCGATGGTGGTCGAGCACGCGCGCGAGACCCAGAGCCGCTACGCCGAAATGCTGCTCAACGCCTGGGAGCGCACGCTCGCCCATAGCTGGATGGTGGTGCCGCGCGACTATGCGCGCTACCTGCCGGTGCCGACGCGCACCGAGGCGGCGGAGAGAATCCCCGCCGAATAGCGGGGATCAAACAACTACCGCCTCAGGCGGGTGACCGTCGCGGTGGTGGAATGGCCGGGCAGAAGCTCGGCCAGCATCACCCGTCCGCCCCAGGATTCGACCTCGTGCGCGCCCACCACGGTATCATGGGTATAATCCGAGCCCTTGACCAGAAGGTCGGGCCGGATCGTCTCCAGCAGGTCGAGCGGCGTATCCTCCTCGTAGATCACCACGAGGTCGACGCTCGCGAGCGAGGCGAGCACCGCCGCGCGCGCGGCCTCCTGCTGCACCGGCCGGGTCGAGCCCTTCAGCCGTCGCACCGAGGCATCGGCGTTCATCCCCACGATCAGCCGGTCGCACGCTGCCCGGCACTGTTCGAGCAGATGGATATGGCCGGGATGCAGCAGGTCGAAGCAGCCATTGGTAAAGCCGACCCGCCAGCCGCGCTGGCGCCAGCGTTCGGCGGCTTCGGCGGCAACCTGCTTCGTCACCACCTTGCGCAGCGCGCCGGAAGCCGGTTTCACCGCGTCGATCAGGTCGTCCGGCCGCGCCACCGCGGTGCCGACCTTGCCGACCACCAGTCCGCCGGCGATGTTCGACAGCCGTGCGGCGACGGTCAGCGGCAATCCCGCCGCCAGCCCAGCCGCCAGCGCCGCCACCACCGTATCGCCCGCGCCCGACACGTCGTAGACCTCGGCCGCCTCGGCCGGGTAATGCCGGACCATCCGCTCGGTCACCAGGCTCATGCCGTCCTCGGCGCGGGTGCACAGCACCGAACCGAAGCCGAACCGGCCGATCATCTCCCGCGCCGCGGCGACGATATCGTCCTCGTCGGCAAGCTCCCGTCCCACCGCCTCGGCGAGTTCGCGCCGGTTCGGGGTAATCACGTCCGCGCCCGCGTATTGCGACCAGTCCGCCCCCTTGGGATCGACCACGATCGGCCGGCCCAGCGTCTTCGCGCCGGAAATCAGCGCGCGGGTGATCGCCGGGGTCAGCACGCCCTTGCGATAGTCGGACAGAACGGTGACCGAGGTCGCCGCCATCGCGTCGCTCGCGATCCTGAGCAGCCGTTCGCCGAGTTTTTCGGGAAGCAGGCTGGTCCGTTCCCGGTCGGCCCGGATCAGATGCTGCCCGGCGGCGATATAGCGGGTCTTCACCGTGGTTGCCCGCCCGTTCTCGACCAGCAGCCAGGGCTCGACGTTCGGTTGCCCGCCGATTAGCGCGGTCAGGTCCGACCCCTCCTGATCGTCGCCCACCACCGAGACGAAGGCGGTTGCCGCCTCCAGCGCGGTCAGATTGCGCACCACGTTGCCCGCGCCGCCCGGCATCGCGATCTCGCGGGAAACGGTCAGGATCGGCACCGGCGCCTCCGGGCTCACCCGCGCGACATGGCCATAGACGTAGCGGTCGAGCATCAAATCACCCACCACCAGCACGCTCGCGCGCGGAAGGGTCTGTATCGCCGCGATCAGATCGCCATCGTCGTGTTCGGTCATGGCGCATCGCTAGCTTGTGAGGCCGCACCCGGCAAGATGTTTCCGTCGCATGGCATCCGGCGGGGCGTTGGCAAAGCGGCGGACAAGCCTTTATCTAGGGTGGATGACCGATCTGCCGCCATTCCTCGACCGCAACCGCCCCGATGTGCCGGATCTTTCGGTATCGCGCGGCGTGACCCCGTTTTTCCTGCCGAAACAGCCGGTTCGCGGCCGTCTGGTCCGCCTTGGCCCGCTGGCCGACGCGCTGCTGACCCGCCACGATCATCCTGCGCCGGTGCGCGCCCTGCTCGGCCAGGCCCTTGCCCTCGTCGCCGGCCTTGCCACCGCGCTGAAATTTTCCGGCAGTTTCTCGCTCCAGGCCAAGGGCGATGGCGCGGTCCCGCTCCTGCTCGCCGACTGCACCGATTCCGGCGCGCTGCGCGGCTATGCGAGGCTCGCCGAGGATGCAGCGCTTCCCGAAACCCCGACCGCGCGTGCCCTGCTGGGTGATGGTTTCCTCGCCTTCACCGTCGATCAGGGCCCCGACACCGAGCGCCATCAGGGCATCGTCAGCCTCGAGGGCGACAGCCTCGCCGACATGGCTCTGCACTATTTTTCGACCAGCGAGCAATTGCCCTGCGCGATTTACCTCGCCTGTGCGGAGACCGCGTCGGGTTGGCGCTCGGCGGCGCTGATCCTGGAGCGGATCGCCGGTGCGGGCGGCATCGACCCCGCTCTGTCCGAGGCCGCGCAGGAGGAAGCCTGGCGCACCGCCAAAATCCTTGCCGCGACCATCACCGAAGCCGAACTGCTCGACGATTCCCTGCCGCCGGACCGGGTGCTCTACCGCCTGTTCCATGGCGAGGGAGTCGCCGTGGACCGCCCGCGCAGCCTCGCCTATGGCTGCCGTTGCTCGCGTGCCCGCCTTGCGGATGTGCTCGGCGGATTTTCCGAGGAGGATCTGGATCACATGACCGTCGAGGGGACGATCACCATGACCTGCGAGTTCTGCAACGTCGATTTCCGGTTTCCGCGCGCCGATGTCGAGGCCGCCGACCCGTCGGCCCCTCGGGAGACATCCCGATGAGACAGCCGCATTCGCTGCGCGCCGCCGCCCTGTTCGCCGCTCCGCTTGCCGTCATGCTTGCCTTGGCCGGCTGCTCCAGCGGGCCGCCGGTGCAGACGGATTTTCCGCCGCTCGACTATTCCTACCTGCCACCGATCACCCTGAAGGTGTCGAGCGTCGATGTGCGCGATGAGTATCTGCCCGGCCCGAACGCGGCGCAGATGATCATGCAGGCGCCGGAAGCCCCGGCCACCGTGCTCGAAAAAATGGCGAAGGAGCGTCTGGTCGCCAATGGCAGCCCGGGCACCGCCACGTTCGTGATCAAGCGCGCCTCGCTCAACCAGGTT
>DASVGZ010000545.1:0-2136 GCA_036379275.1 Acidiphilium sp.
CGGGTGCCATCCAGCGGGTCGACCAACCAGAACCGCGCGCCGGGTTCGGTGATGCGGCCGGAGGCGACCTCTTCCTCGGCGATTACCGGGATGTCTGGCGTCGCCGCACGCAGGCCGGCGACGATGAGCTGTTCGGCCCTTGTATCGGCCAGGGTGACCGGCGAGAAATCATCCTTGCGATCGACCGTGAACCCGGCGGCGCGGACCGCGAGGATTTCGTTTCCGGCGGCCTCGGCGAGGTTTGCCGCGAGGGCGAGAAGATCGGTGGCATTTGGTATGTCGTTCATAAGCCGCTGATATCGCGGGACTTGGAAAACGCCAAATTGGCGTTCATGGTGCGACCGGGTAAATCGGGAGACGAAACCGGATGATCGATATCGCATTCGCAAAGGCGGCCTTGCCGAAATCGGGCGCGCTGGCGCTGCTGCTGGGCGAGGGCGCGGCGCTCACCGGGCTTGCCGCCGAACTCGATGGCGCGTTGAAGGGCGGACTTTCCCGCGCGCTCGCCGCCGCCGGGTTCAAGGGCAGACGCGGCCAGAGCGCGGTTCTGCTCGCGCCCGGCGCGGGGCTGGACCGGGTGGTTGCCATCGGGCTCGGCAAGTCCGGCGAAATCACCGCGCATTCCGCCGAGGTGGCGGGCGCGAAGGCCGCCGCGGCCTTGCAGAAGGACGACGCCGCGAGCCTCGCCGCCGACGGGCTGGATGCCGCGCTGCTTGCCCATGCCGGGCTCGGCGCAAGGCTGAGGAGCTACAGGTTCGACAAATATCGCACCACGCTGAAGGAGGATGCGAAGCCGAAGCTGGCGCGCGTCACCGTTCTCGCCGCCGATCCGGCGGAGGCGCGCACCGCTTATGCGCCGCTTTCGGCGGTGGCGTCCGGCGTCGAACTCACCCGCGATCTGGTTTCGGAGCCGGCCAATATCCTGAACCCGGAGGAGCTGGCGGACCGGGCAAAGGCGCTGAAGGACCTCGGCGTTTCGGTCGAGGTGTTCGACCGGCACGACATGGCGAAGCTGGGCTTCGGCGCGCTGCTCGGGGTTGCGCAGGGCAGTGTGAACGAGCCGCGCATGGTGGTGATGCAGTGGCTCGGTGCGTCGCACCCGGAGGAGCATCACGGCAAGGACCATGGCAAGGCGCGGAAAGCGGCGAAGACCCCGAAGGATCCGGTGGTGTTCGTCGGCAAGGGCGTGACCTTCGACACCGGCGGAATCTCGATCAAGCCCGCCGCCGGGATGGAGGACATGAAGTGGGACATGGCCGGCGCGGGCACCGTGATCGGGCTGATGGCGGCGCTGGCCGGGCGCAAGGCGCGGGTGGACGCGGTCGGGCTGGTCGGGCTGGTCGAGAACATGCCCTCGGGCGGCGCGCAGCGGCCGGGCGACGTGGTGACCTCGTATTCCGGCCAGACGGTCGAGGTGATCAACACCGATGCCGAAGGGCGGCTGGTTCTGGCCGATGTGCTCTGGTACGCGCAGAAGCGATTCGCGCCGCGCTTCATGGTCGATCTCGCGACCCTGACCGGGGCGATCATCGTCGCACTCGGCCATGAGAATGCCGGACTGTTCGCCAATGACGACGTTCTGGCCGAGCGGTTGACGGCGGCCGGGCGGGCGACCGGCGAGGGCGTGTGGCGGATGCCGATGGGCGAGGCCTATGACCGGCAGATCGACTGCGACATCGCCGACATGCGGAACATCGGAAGCGGGCGCGCGGGCGGGGCGATCACCGCCGCGCAATTCCTCGCCCGTTTCGTCAACGGCAAGCCATGGGCGCATCTGGACATCGCGGGGATGGCCTGGGGATCGAAGGAGACCGCGCTGGCGCCGAAGGGCGCGACCGGATTCGGCGTGCGCCTGCTCGACCGGCTGGTGGCCGAGCATTACGAGCAATAACATTTCGTCAATGTGGTCGGGGATCGGGCGGGTCCGGCTCGCCGGAGCGGCGCTGCCGGCCGCCCTGCCCCGTCTCCGCACCGAGGACGCCGGGCTGGTCGCGGAACACTGGACGCGGTTTCATGCCGATGGCGTGACGCGGACCGCGTTCGATATCGCGTCGCTCGGGCCGATGCCGGTCCGGCTGAACGGACCCGGCCTGATCTGGCGGGGCGACACCCTGCTCGACGACGCCTCGATCATGC
>DASVGZ010000546.1:0-2977 GCA_036379275.1 Acidiphilium sp.
TATCAAGGATGCCGCCGCCGATGTGGCAAGGCGCCTCGGTTTGCCGCGCAGGCAGGTCTATGCCCGCGCGCTCAGCCTGCGGACGCGGACAGAATAGAGCGGAGCAGGCCGGGGTGGAATAAATACGGGATGACATAGGCAATCCCGATCGCCAGATTCATGACGACCACGACGCCGAGGGCGCGCCAGATCGAAAAATTCAGGCCTGAGCGAAGGATGAACCCTTGATACCAAAGCATGTAGAGGGCGATGAGCCCGAAAACGATACCGGTCGCGGCCTGTTGCGGAAGGCCGAGATTCACGAGGCTGCTTCCCAGCACGATGCCGACGAGAACCAGTGGAAAGATCAGCCAGATCGACCAGTTCAGGGCGGTGCTGGTCATGAGCCATGTGGCGCCCTGGCCGGCCCGATGCGCACTCCACTGGGTGATGGCCGGCTGGATCAGGACACCGCAGATTCGAGAGAGGAAGATGGAGACGGCAATGATCCAGTGCCCCTGAAGGCCGACAAGTGCCGACCCGACGATCGGGAATGCCAGCAGAGGCGCGATCGAGGCGGAAAACGCAGCCGTGCTGTTGCCGAATTCCCGAATCCCGGCAGCGTCACCACAGGCGAGGCGATAAAGGCCGCGCAGGACATTGCCTTGCGGCGCCCGGACACGCCAGCGATTGCCGCTCATCCGAAAACCCCGTCGAGGATTGCACCATAGGCTTCGGACAAGCCGCGCAGTTCAGCGACCGGTACCGATTCGTCGATGCGGTGCATCGTGCGGCCGACCAGACCGAATTCAGCGACCGGGCAATGAGCCGCGATGAAACGTGCATCCGAAGTACCGCCGCCGGTGTCGAGCCTGGGGTCGGTTCCGGTCGAACGCTGGATCGCGCTGGCAAGACGCCGGGTGAATGAGCCCGGTTCGGTCAGAAAAGCCTCGCCGCTGACGGTGATGGAACAGTCTGAATCCGGAGCGACCTGGCGAACCGTTTCAGTGATCCAGGCGCCGAGATCGGCGCCGGTGTGAAGATCGTTGAACCGGATGTTGAGAGCAGCGCGCGCTTCGGCGGGAATCACGTTTCCGGCCCGGTTGCCGACATCGACGCTGGTGATTTGCAGGCTGGAAGGTTCAAACCAGTCGGTGCCGGTGTCGAGCGTAGCGGCGCGAAGCGTATCAAGTGCCGGGATCAGGCGGTGCAGCGGATTGTCGGCAAGGTGCGGGTAGGCGACATGGCCCTGGGTGCCGCGAACCCGGATGCGAGCCGATATCGAGCCACGCCGCCCGATCTTGATCGTATCGCCGAGCGTGGCCCGACAGGTCGGTTCGCCGACCAGACAGGAATCCGGCATTGTGCCGGTTTCGGCGAGGCATTCGAGGATGCGGCGGGTTCCGTCGATCGCGTCGCCTTCTTCGTCTCCGGTGATCAGGATCGACAGGGTACCGAACCGGCCACCCTGAGCGCGCCGGTTTGCGACCGCAGCGATGAAGGCGGCGATCGCGCCCTTCATGTCCACAGCACCCCGGCCGAACAGAAGGCCGTCCTGCACCGTTGCGGAGAACGGATCGTATCGCCAGCCGTCACCCGAAGGCACGACATCGGTATGGCCGGCAAAAGCGAAATGCGGCGTGCCGGTACCATACCGGGCAATCAGGTTTTCAATCGAGCCGCACCGATGGGTTTCGATGGTAAAACCGAGTTGTTCGAGAGTGTCAGCGATGACGCCTTGCGCACCCGCATCGAGTGGCGTTACCGACGGGCAGCGGATCAGCGCCTGGGCGAGCGGAAGCGGGTCGGTCAGGATCACGCGCGCAGCAACTCGTTGATTGCCGTTTTCGATCTCGTCTGGGCGTCGACCCGCTTGACGATGACCGCGCAGGCAAGTGCCGGGCCGGAAGACCCGTCGGGCAGGGGCTTGCCTGGCATCGAGCCCGGAACCACGACCGAGTAGGCAGGAACGCGCCCGTACAGAACCTCGCCTGTGGTCCGGTCGACGATCCGGGTCGAGGCGCCGAGGAACACACCCATCGACAGAACCGCGCCGCGCTCGACGATCACGCCTTCGGCAACCTCGGAGCGCGCGCCGATGAAACAGTCATCCTCGATGATCACCGGGTTGGCTTGGAGCGGTTCGAGCACGCCTCCGATCCCCACGCCGCCGCTGATATGGCAGTTGCGCCCGATCTGGGCGCAGGAGCCGACGGTCGACCAGGTGTCGATCATGGTGTCTTCCCCGATCCAGGCGCCCGCGTTGACGAAGCACGGCATCAGCACAACGCCGCGCGCGACATGGGCGGAGCGGCGGACGACCGCGCCGGGCACAGCACGGATTCCCGCTTCGGCGAAGCGATTGGCATCCCAGTCGGCGAATTTCATTGGTACTTTATCGAAGATCGGCGCACCGCCTGCGCCGGGCATCGGCGTATTGGGCATAAGCCGGAACGACAGCAAAATTGCCTGCTTTACCCACTGGTGAACGACCCATCCCTGCGGGCCCGGTGCGGCCACCCGAATCTCGCCCCGGTCGAGCAGGGCCAGGGTCTGATCGACAGCATCGCGCGCGGTGTCATGCTCCGGGCCATTCTGGCCCGGCTTCAACGTGTCGCGGCACTGCCAGGCAGTTGAAATGGCTGTTTCGAGGGAGTGATGATCCATTGAGGACAGGTCCGGACTGTTGCGGGCCGGACCATGGGGAGGCGCGCGGTGACTGTCAACGGTTCGGTAACCGGTCATTTACCTCTCTATGCCAGAACCGGAAAGCATGAACGATTCCGAGAGCATTTTGGAAAAAATCAAAGACTTTCCGGCGCAAACCCCAGGAATGATCCCGGAGCGTTGCGAGAACCTGTCCCGACTGCTCGACAGCCTGACCGGCCTGCCGGATGCCGCGACCGCAAGTGCGGCGGCCTGTGCCCTTGTCGCGGGTGAACTGGCGGATGCCGGGGTGGTTCTGACGTTTCGCCAGCTGAAAAATTCGCGGCAACCG
>DASVGZ010000547.1:0-3200 GCA_036379275.1 Acidiphilium sp.
CAACTCGCGCGCGAGATGAAGGGCGAGACGTTCCGCAACGCGATCGCCGCGAAATTCGGGCTCGACCTTGCCGGTGCGCCGGTGATGGTGACCCTGCGCGGCCAGACCGGCGAGCGCGACGGCCAGATCCATTGCGATTCCTCGGCGAAGCGGGTGACGGTTCTGCTCTATCTCAACCCGGCGAGCGCGGCCTGGGCGCGACAGGATGGCTGCCTGCGGCTGCTGCGCGGGCCGGACGACCTCGAGGATTATGCGGTGGAAGTGCCGCCGGTGGATGGCACGCTTCTGGTGTTCCCCAACGGGCCGACCACATGGCACGGCCACCGGACCTTCGTCGGGCGGCGCTATGCGATCCAGCTCAACTATATGACCACCGACGCCAAGGCGAAATACGAAATGCGCCGGCATCGGGTTTCGGCACTGGTCAAGCGGGTTCTGCCGGCGGCCTGACCCGCCTGCTGGCGACGTGCGCCATCGGGGCGCAACCGTGCCCTGCCCTGAACCTGTAGGGCTTCAGCGGAAACTCGGTTAGACTTCATCCAATGAAAGACACGCATGTGCTCGGCGCCGCGAAGACGCCGAACCAGAAGCTGCGCAACGCCCTGCTCCTTGCCGGAATTCTGCTGATCGCGGCCAACCTGCGCCCGGCGATCACCTCGGTTTCGCCGGTGCTGGCGATGATCGGCACCGGGCTTGGGCTCGGCGTGTCCGGGCTGACCCTGCTGGCGACGATTCCGGTCGCCTGCTTCGCCGCCGGTGCTCCGGTGAGCCTGCCATTGCAGCGCAAGGCCGGGGTGGAACCGGCGATGTTCATCGCTCTGGTCGTGCTGTGCATCGGACTCGGGCTCAGGCTGATCAACGCGGCGACGCCGCTTTTCCTTGGCACCGTGCTCGCGGGATCGGCGATCGCGATCGGCAATGTTCTGATCCCCGCCATCATCAAGCGCGATTTCCCGGGCCGGGTCGGGCTGGCGACCGGGCTCTACACCACGGTGATGAACGTGACCTCGGCGCTGGGGGCGGCGATCAGCGTGCCGCTGGCGGATGCGAGCGGGCTCGGCTGGCGCGGCGCGATCGGGTTCTGGACGCTGCCGGCGCTGGCGGCACTCCTGCTGTGGCTGCCACAGCTTCGCCATGGCGCGCACCGCGCGACCTTGCCGCGCATCCAGGGCAGTTTCCTGCGGCTGGCGCGGATGCGGCTCGCCTGGGCGGTGGCGATATTCATGGGACTGCAATCGCTCAGCTTCTATGCCGTGCTGTCCTGGCTGCCGGTGATCTATCATTCGGTCGGCATCGGGCCGGCACGGGCCGGACTCATGCTGTCGATGACCACCGTGGTCGCGATACCGGTCGCTCTGGTCACGCCGGGGCTGGCGACGCGCAGCCGCGACCAGCGCTGGCTGCTGACGCTGATCCTCGGCATCGTCGCGGTCGGGCTGCTCGGCCTGACCATCGCGCCGGGAGCGGCGCCGTGGCTGTGGGTGGTGATCATCGGGATCGGCCTGGGGGCGAGTTTTCCGCTCGCCCTCACCCTGATCGTGCTGCGCTCGGGCGGGGTGATCGAAGCGGTGGCGCTGTCTGCGTTTTCCCAGGCGATCGGCTATGCGGTGTCGATCGCCGGACCGCTGGGCATGGGGCTGATCCATGCCGCGACCGGCATCTGGTGGCCCTCGACCGCCTTCCTGATCGTAACGCTGATCCCTGCCCTTCTGTTCGGCCTGGCGGCCGCCAGGCCGGGGGCGGTCAGGCTGTAAGAGCCTGTTTTCGATCCTGCCGTTCAGGATTCGGTTGGACAGAAAGATTAACAAGAACACATTTTCGAGAGCTGGATTTTGTAATCGGATCGCTTCATGATCGAACCGGTCTCTCCCATGCCGGAGAGTGAAGATAACCGAACCTTATTACGTCAACCGATCTCCAGACCGACAGGAACCTGCACATGAGAATGCATGGCAAAAGCAATATCCGATATGCGATCCACTGCTCCATTGCCGTGGCCGCACTGGTGCTTCCGGTTACCGCCGCGCAGGCGCAGGGCTTTACCGACGCCGAAAAGCAGTTGCTGGTACAATGCAGCAACCAGACCCAATCTCCGCAGCAATCCGTGGATGCGTGCAACGCGCTTCTGGCCGATCCTCATGTGCAGACCATGTACACGCAGATCGGCAAGGAGGTTCTGGAAGGCGCGAACTTCAACCTCGGCATTGCCTATGACCGGATGGACCGCCCGGACGAGGCGATCAAAAGCTACGATGCGGCGCTGATGCTCAACCCGCAGGATGTTCAGGCTCTCGGTAACAGGGGAGCGGATCGCATCGAGGTGCACGACTACAAGAAGGCGATCGTTGACCTGACGCAAGCCATCGCACTGGACCAGAAGGAACCTATCCTGTTTGTCGATCGCGGCGTGGCATATCAGAAGACGGCGCAGTATCAGAACGCCCTGCAGGACGATGACCGTGCCATCGGGCTGGCCCCGAACGATCCGATACCCTATTTCAATCGCGGCAACGTTCTTTCCGCACTCGGGCAATTCGACCGGGCGATCGGGGATTACAGCAAGGCGATCGCCCTGAAGCCGGACTATGCCGAGGCCTTCGAAAATCGTGCAACGGCGTATGACAAGACCGGTCAGCACGACCTGGCCGCGAAGGATCGCGCCACGCTGCAAAATCTGACCGCAGGGCAATGATGTCTGCACTGCGCAGCCGATGAGGATTTTTCTCCGGCGTATCGTTATCGTGCTGACCGGCCTCTGTACCCTGGGGTGTGCCGGACTCGCCGTGATGACGATGCTGGCGGCGGCGATGATGAATCCCGGGATGTTTCACGACGAGGAAATGCAGGATTTTCACCGGCTCGTCATGGCGACTCTCGTGTTCGGAGTGTTGTTCGTCGCCGAGATCGTGCTCTGGGGATTCACGGGCAACCGTTCCGCGCGGCGCGGCTGACCGCGCCTTGCCGGATTGTTATTGAGCCGATCCCGCTTCGTTCGACGCGGGCGGAGCTGAAGCCGGATTTTCCTTGCGGACATCCATGCCATCGCTCGCGAACTCCAGGAACATAACGATATTCATGGCGTAGGCTTCGGCTTTTCTGACCTCATGCTTTGCGCAAGCCTGCCGCATCGTGGCGAGGCCGTGCCGCGCGGCAACGTCGTGATCGTGGTCGAGCAGACCTTTCGCACGCTGCTGGTCGAT
>DASVGZ010000548.1:0-3691 GCA_036379275.1 Acidiphilium sp.
CACATCTCGATCGACGGCAGCACCTCGATCGCGATGACCGACGACGTTCTGAAACGCTACGCCGGCTACGGCTGGGCGACGCGGCGGATCGACGGCCACGACCCCGATCAGATCGAGGCGGCGATCCAGTTCGCGATGCGCAGCCGCAAGCCGACGATCATCGCCTGCAAAACCATCATCGGCTTCGGTGCGCCGCACAAGGCCGGCACCTCCGGCACCCACGGTTCGCCGCTCGGCCCGGACGAGGCGGCGGCGGCCAAGGCGATGCTCGGCTGGACCGCGCCGCCGTTCAGTGTGCCGCCCGAAATCCTGAAACCCTGGCGCGAGGCCGGCGCACGCGGCGAGACCGCCCGTCGCGCCTGGCTCAAGCGCCATGCGGCGAGCAAGCAGAAGACGGAGTTCGACCGGGTTCTCGATGGCATCCTGCCCGCCGCCTATGCCGAGGCGATGACCGCGCTGCGCGAGAAGATCGTCGCCGAAAAGCCCGGCCTCGCAACCCGCCAGGCCAGCCAGATGGCGCTCGACGCGCTGGTTCCGGTGGTGCCGGAAATGGTCGGTGGCTCGGCCGACCTCACGCCTTCGAACAACACCTTCGTGAAGTCGATGGGCACCGCCGTGCCGGGCGACTATTCCGGGCGCTACATCCATTTCGGCGTCCGCGAGCACGGCATGGGCGCCTGCCTGAACGGCCTCGCCCTGCATGGCGGCCTGATTCCCTATGGCGGAACGTTCTTCATCTTCACCGATTACTGCCGCCCGGCGATCCGGCTCGCGGCGATCATGAAATCGCGGCCGATCTTCGTTCTGACCCACGATTCCATCGGCCTCGGCGAGGATGGCCCGACCCATCAGCCGGTCGAGCACCTCGCCTCGTTCCGCGCCATGCCGAACGCCCTTGTGCTGCGCCCCGGCGATGCGCTGGAAACCGCCGAATGCTGGGACATCGCGCTTCATCACAAGGACGGCCCGACCCTGATGATCCTCAGCCGGCAGGCGATCCCGGCCCTGCCGCGCCAGCACGGAGCGGAAAACCTGTCCGAGCGCGGCGGCTATATCGTCGCCGACACCGAAGGACCGCGCAAGGCGACCCTGATCGCCACCGGAACGGAAGTCTCGATCGCGGTCGCGGCGCGCGCCGTCCTGGAAAAGGAAGGAATCGGCGTCGCGGTGGTCTCGATCCCGAGTTTCGAGCTGTTCGCCCGGCAGGATGACATCTACCGCGCCGACGTGCTCGGCCTTGCCCCGCGCATCGGCATCGAGGCCGCGGTCGGCTTCGGCTGGGAACGGGTTCTCGGCGAAGGCGGAACTTTCATCGGAATGCACGGCTTCGGCGCCAGCGCTCCGTACCAGAAACTCTACGAACATTTCGGCATCACGCCCGATGCGGTCGTTGCTGCCGTCAAGGCAAAACTCTAACCAAACCTCATCCTACCTTACGTCAGGGAGTTCTCTATGGCTGTCAAAGTCGCGATCAACGGTTTCGGCCGTATCGGAAGGCTGCTTCTGCGTGCGATGATCGAAAGCGGGCGAACCGATATCGAACCGGTCCTGATCAACGATCTTGGCAGCGTCGAGGACAATGCCCACCTGCTGCGCTACGATTCGGTGCACGGGCGCTTTCCCGGAACCGTCGAGGTCAGGGGCGATTCGCTCGTCATCCACCATAACGGCCGGGACTATGCGCCGATCCGCGTCACCGCCGAGCGCGAGCCGTCGAAGGTTCCGCTCACGGGCGTCGATGTCGCGATGGAATGCACCGGCCTGTTCACCAAACGCGAGGCGGCGGCAAAGCTGATCGAGGCGGGCGCCCGGAAGGTTCTGGTCTCGGCACCGGCGGACGGGGTGGACGCAACCATCGTCTACGGCGTGAACCATCACGTTCTGACCAGGGACATGACGATCATCTCGAACGCGTCCTGCACCACCAACTGCCTCGCCCCGATGGCGATGGTGCTGCACGAGGCGTTCGGCATCGAGCGCGGCTACATGGTCACCATCCATTCCTATACCGGCGATCAGAAAACCGTCGACACGCTGCACAAGGACCGGCACCGCGCCCGCGCCGCGGCCCTGTCGATGATCCCGACCTCCACCGGTGCCGCCCGCGCCATCGGTCTCGTCCTGCCCGAACTCAAGGGCAAGCTCGACGGCACCTCGATCCGGGTGCCGACGCCGAACGTCTCGCTCGTCTCGCTCGACGTGAACCTGAAAAAACCGGTCACGAAGGACGAGGTCAACGCCGCGATGAAGGCGGCGAGCGAAGGCAAACTGAAGGGCATCATCGACTATTCGACCGAGGCTCTGGTCAGCTCCGACTTCATCCATGTGCCCTATTCCTGCAGCTTCGATGCGCCGCAGACCGCGGTGATCGATGGCGGACTGGTCCGGGTGATGGGCTGGTACGACAATGAATGGGGCTTCTCGAACCGGATGAGCGACACCGCCGCCCTGTTCGGCTCGCTGTAAGGAAGCCCCCGATGCCGGCATACCGCACGCTCGACGGGCTCGATGTGCGCGGGCGGCGCGTGCTGCTGCGCGCCGATCTGAACGTGCCGCTGCGCGACGGCAGGATCACCGATCTCACCCGGCTGGAACGTCTGTCGCCCACCATCGGCGAACTGGCGGACAAGGGCGCGAAGGTGATCGTGCTGTCGCATTTCGACCGGCCGAAAGGCAAACGGGTGGAGACGATGTCGCTCCGCCCGGTCGCCGAGGCGCTGGGCAGCGTCCTGAACCGGAGGGTCGGCTTCGTCAACGACTGCGTCGGTCCGGACGCCGAGCGCGCGGTCGCCGGTCTCGGCGATGGCGACATCCTGGTCCTGGAAAACTCGCGCTTCCATCCGGGCGAGGAGACCAACGACCGGGACCATGCGGCGAAGCTCGCCACCCTCGGCGAGATTTATGTCAACGACGCGTTCTCCGCCGCCCACCGCGCCCATGCCAGCACCGAGGGTATCGCCCGCATCCTGCCCGCCTATGCCGGGCGGCTGATGCAGGCGGAACTGGTGGCGCTCGCCGCGGCGCTGGGCAATCCGGCGCGGCCGGTCGGCGCGATCGTCGGCGGCTCGAAGGTCTCGACCAAGCTCGACCTGCTGACCAATCTGATCGCGAAGGTCGATCTCCTGGTGATTGGCGGCGCGATGGCGAACACGTTTCTCGCGGCACAGGGCTCCGAACTCGGCAAATCCCTCCAGGAACCCGCGCTGCACGGCACCGCCCGCGCGATCATGACCGAAGCCGCCGCACGCGGCTGCCGGATTCTGCTTCCGGTCGATTTCGTGGTGAGCGAGACCTTCGCACCCAATCCGCCCACCCGGATCGTCCCCGCCAATGCCGTTCCCGCGAACGCCATGGCGCTCGATGTCGGCCCGGCCACCGTCGATGCGATCGTCACGGCGCTCGGTGGCCTGAAAACCCTGATCTGGAACGGCCCGCTCGGCGCGTTCGAGACGCCCCCCTTCGATACCGCGACATCGCGCGTCGCCGGTGCGGTTGCGGAAGCGACGAAATCCGGCTTGATTTCGGTCGCGGGCGGCGGCGACACCGTGGCAGCCCTGAAACAGGCCGGCACCATCGACACGATGACCTATGTTTCCACCGCCGGCGGCGCGTTTCTGGAGTGGATGGAAGGCAAGACCCTGCCGGGTGTCGCGGCGCTGGCGCGATAGGTCAGGCTGGCAGAAACGGAATC
>DASVGZ010000549.1:0-2075 GCA_036379275.1 Acidiphilium sp.
GACGCGCCAGTTCGAATTCCCCCGGCGCATCCTCGGCGAGTTCGCGGGCGACCAGCACGGGGTCGAAATAGAGCATCCGCCAGCCGCGCGGCCGGTCGCCGAACGGAATCCCGTCGTGAATTTCGCCGGGATTGACCGTGATGATGTTACCGGCCCGGGCCTCGACCTCGCCGATTCCGCTCCACGAGCGCTGCGCACCCGAGGCGACCACGCCAATCCCGAAATCATCGTGGGCGTGGCGCGGGAATCTGTGATTCGTGAACAGGGTCATCGCGCCCAGTCCCGGGACCGATGTCCTGTGCAATATCACGCGATGCAAACGGCTGGTCACGACGCCCTCCGGAACCGGACCGGATCATGCTCCACCCCGCCCCGGGCCGGCAAGCACCGCTCAGACCAACGCCCTGAATTTCAGGCGTCACGAACCTCAATAGCCGTTGTAGTAGCCGGGCGGCGGAGGCGGTGGCGCGCGGTAATAGCCGCCATTGCCATAGCCATTGCCGTAGCCGCCGCCATTGTAATAGCCGGGCGGCGGAGGCGGCGGTTGCGGTGTGGTCAATGCACCGCCGACGGCACCGATCGCGCCGCCGATCAGCGCGCCGGCTGCCGGGCTGCCGCCGGTCGCGGCACCGATCATGGCGCCGGCGCCTGCGCCGATCGCACCACCGCCGAGCGCTCTCTGGGTCGGGCTGTAGGGGTTGGTGCATCCGGCCAGCCCGAGCGCTGCGACGATCGCCGCTCCGGTCAGGCCGATCCGGCGCGCGCGCCGCACGGTCATGGTCATGACGTTCTCCTTCGATCAACTTTTCTTCAGATAGGCATCGATCATGGCAACGGCAGGGTCGAAATATGGCAGAGCCTTGCCGGTCCGGCCGGTTTCGCGGCCGGTTTCGCGGTCGGGTCGGGTCGGGTATGATCACGCTGACGCAACCGTTCCGGAATTTCCATATGACATTCAATCCATTGCGCGTCGTGCGCGCCGCCGGCCGCCGGGCGATGCCCTGGAAAAACCGGGGCGGAACGACGTTCGAGGTTGCTGCCTTCCCCGTCGGTTCCGGGCTCGACCGCATCGACTGGCGGATCAGCATGGCTCTGGTCGAAACCAATGGCCCGTTCTCGGTCTTTCCCGGCATCGACCGCACGCTCGCGGTGCTCGCCGGCGACGGCATCGCGCTGTCCATCGCGGGCGATCCGCCGGTCATTCTGACCCGGACCAGCGCGCCACACAGCTTCGCCGCCGACGCGCCGACCGAGGGACGGCTGACCGGCGGGGCGATCACCGACCTGAACGTGATGACGCGGCGCGGCCGCTTCACGCACCGCCTGACCCGCCTTCATCTGGACAATCCCTCCGATATCCCGCTTCGGGCCGGCGTTACCGTGCTGGTCGCCACCGCCCCCGGCCTGCGGATCGAAAGCGGGCGCGGCGCGGTGGACCTTGACGCCGAGGATTCGGCGATTTTCGACGGCGCGGGCGATGCCGTCCACCTGTCCGCCGGCGTTCCTTGCGATCTGTTCATGATCGAACTGGATCCGTTGCGCTGACTTCGCCCGTGCTCTTGCCGGTTCAGTCGTTTGCCGCTGCCCGTTGACGGGGCAAGGCCCAGGCCGCGACCAGACATGTCACGATCCCTGCGGCGACGATCCAGAATGCGTGCCGCGTTCCCGCTGCAACCGCGGCCCGCAGGGCATCGCCGGACAGCCCGTCAACATGGCGATTGGCGATCGCGATCAGCACGGCAAGCCCGATCGCATTGCCGACGCTGAGCGCCGTGGACGCCATACCGGAAGCGACACCCTGCTCATCGTGATGAACGCCGGACGCCGCCGCGATCCACATCCCGGTCCAGACGATGCCCTGCCCGATCCCGGAAATGACGAGACCCGGCACTATGGCGAGATACCTGGCACTCATACCCGCCCCCGGAACCAGAAGAACCGTGCCGGCCGCGCCAAGAATCATGCCGCCGATCAGCGTGCCGCGCGTGGAAAATCGTGTTGCCAGCCTTTCTCCGACCTGCGTTCCCGCAGCGATGGCAATGGACGGGACGAGGAACGCCAACCCGGTCTGAAGC
>DASVGZ010000550.1:0-2178 GCA_036379275.1 Acidiphilium sp.
GACCGGGCGAGGAGCTTCATTTTTCGACGAAAACTGATTGGATGCCGCTTCTTCTTTTGCAGTGGCCCCCAGTTGCCTTTCATGAACCCTTTGGGTGATTTTTCGGAGCAGGAGGGTAACGCCGAGGGAGACGAGGGCGGCGGCCGCGAGTTTGGCGGCGAGCATGATCTCGGGCTGTGTCGTCGCCTGGTCGGCCTTGATGACTGCCTCGATGAACTCCTTGCCGGCAACCAGCCCGGCCCAGCCGAACTGCCACCAGGCGAGGCACGCGATCATCGCATCGACCGTGGCATCCGCACCGGGAACTGCCTGCAACGCCCCGATCCCGACCAGAAACGCCGCCATCACCCCAAGGTTCTCCGGGGTCAGGAACGCCTCGAACTCCGCTTTCGCCGCGCCTTCCAGATCGTCCGGGATGGCCCTGAACATGGCGGTGATCTTCTGCCCGCCACTCAAGCCGATGACCGGCCCCGCTACAGGAGGCGTCGGACGAAGGACCGATTGATCACCCCGCCGGATATAGCTGACATGCACATCCTCCCGAAACCGGAACACCGCGAGAGCACCGGATTCGATATCCCGTCGCAGCCGGGCAACCAGTTGCGGATCGCGTTCCGCGTCCGGTGTGTGCATCCACATCCAGTAGAAGCGTCGGATCTTTCAGATCGGGTCGATCTGCCGCGCCCGGTCGGTCTGCCCGTTCCTGAGCGCGTTCAGCAACTGGTCGAGACCCCACGCCCCCAAGAGTCCATGCTGCCGACCCTCGAACATCTGGAACCGGCGCAATTCATGGGTGACCATCGAATGCGGCAGGATCAGAAAGCTTTCCTGACCGTAGACCCCGGCCAGTTCGAGCCAAGGCTCCGGCGGAAAATACGAGACCACCTGCCGCCCTTGCTGTGTCCGGCGCCGCTCGAAAACGTCGTTCACGCCGGAATCTCCGCGCACCAAGCTGTTCCGAAGCTGTCATGCGAGGCATCTTTCCCGGTTCCGATAAAATATTTCTCGTATTCTGCGGCGATATCCTGAACCTGTCCAGAAGACGGGCTCAACCTGCCCCTGCCCGTTTCCGACCCTTCATGACATAGCCAAAATTTAATGCCCCGGCAGATATGCTGTCGTTTTCCGGCCGCGATATGGCGTTATCGGGTCAGCTTCACACGGGAAAACGAATGACACTCTCACCGACACGGCGAGGCTTTCTGCTTGCCACTGCATCCACCCCTTTATTCGTGGGCACACGCGCCTTTGCCGCGACACCGGACCGGTTTGCCGCGCTGGAGACCGCGAGCGGCGGGCGGCTCGGCGTTGCCGCACTGAACACCGCGACCGGCGCCACGATCGGCCACCGCCAGAACGAGCGTTTCGCGTTTTGCAGCACCAACAAGATGATCGTCGTCTCTGGCGTGCTGAAGCGCAGCGAGACCGAGACTGGCCTGCTCGACCGGCGGATTACCTATACCAAAGCCGATCTTCTCAGCTACGCGCCGGTCACCAGCAAGCATGTCGCGACCGGGATGACGGTCGAAACACTCTGCGCCGCCGCGCTCGAATACAGCGATAACACGGCGGAGAATTTGCTGATCCGGCTGCTCGGCGGGCCGAAGGCGGTGACCGCCTGGGCGCGCTCGATCGGCGACACCGTATTCCGGATCGATCGCCTTGAACCCGAACTCAATACCGCGATTCCAGGCGATCCACGCGACACGACGACGCCGGCGGCGATGACGCGGGATCTGCACGGCCTCGCTCTCGGTACTCTGCTCGGCCCGGCGGAGCGGACCCGGCTGGTCGGCTGGATGAAAAACTGCAAGACTGGCGGCGCAAGAATTCGCGCGGGCGTGCCGGCGGGCTGGACGGTCGCGGACAAGACCGGGACCGGCGATTACGGCACCACCAACGATATCGGGGTGATCTGGCCGCCGGGAAAACCACCGATCGTGCTTACCGTGTATTTCACCCAGCCCGCTGACAAGGGTGCAAAACCGAAGGATGACGTGCTGGCATCGGCGGCGCGGATCGTGACCGAAACTTTCGACTGAGATTTTGCTCCCTGCCATCCCGTTGACTACCGATAAAATTCAGTCAGAGTCGCTGCCTAGTGGTCCGATTCCGACATTTGCATCCCGCTTCGGGCAGTCGCTCAGGCAAATGTCGGACTCAAAGGACCACTGGTCA
>DASVGZ010000551.1:0-4258 GCA_036379275.1 Acidiphilium sp.
CCAGGAACTGCTCGGGCAGATTCTCGGGCTGAACGGCGATATCGGCGTGTTCGGCGCCGGGCATAACATCACACAGTACGATGCGACGGCGCGGAATCTGGAAAAGATTCCCGGTGTGATCAGCGCGATTCCGATCGTTCAGGGCGAGGTGCTGATGACCGGCCCGCATGGCGGCGCGATCGGCGGGGTGGCGCGCGGCATCCAGCTTTCGGGATTGCAGAAGCTCCGCACGGTTTCCGGCAACATCGTCGGCGGATCGCTCGCGAGTTTCTCGGGCAACGACATCGCGATCGGCAGGGGCGTCAGCAGCCAGCTCGGAATTCCGCTCGGCGGGACGATCACTTTGGTCCTGCCGCAGGGCAATGCGACGATCATCGGCACGATTCCGCGCATCGAGAGTTTCCATGTCTCGGCAATCTTCCAGACCGGCATGGCGCAATACGATTCGAGCTTCGTGTTCCTGCCGCTCGACGCCGCACAGACCCTGTTCCGTTCACCGAACGCTGCGACCCAGATCCAGCTTTTCGTGAAGGATCCCGACCATGATACCGCGATCAAACAGGCGATTCCTGCGGCGATTCCAGGGGTTCCGGTCAATGTCGTCGACTGGCAGGACAGCAACAACGCGTTTTTCGCGGCGGTGAATGTCGAACGGAACGTGATGTTCCTGATCCTCACCCTGATCATCATCGTTGCTGTGTTCAACGTCATTTCCTCGATGATCATGATGGTGAAGGACAAGACGGCGGATATCGCGATTCTGCGCACCATGGGCGCATCGGCGGGATCGATCCTGCGGATTTTCTTCATGGTGGGGGCATCGGTCGGGGTCATCGGCACGGCGGTCGGCTTCGTGCTCGGCGTGCTGTTCTGCGCGCATATCAACCAGATCCGGTTGCTGATCCAGCACATCACCGGTACGCAACTGTTCAATCCCACGGTCTATTATCTCGAATCCCTGCCGGCCAAACTGGTCTGGGGCCAGGTGATCGAGGTCGTCGTTCTGGCGATCGTGCTGTCTTTCGTGGCGACCCTGTATCCAAGCTGGCGCGCGGCGCGCACCGATCCGGTCGAGGCGCTGCGTCATGAGTGAGGTTCTGCGCCTTGAAGGTTTGATCCGGACTTTTCGCAGCGAGGGGGAGGGGTTGCATATCCTGCGTGGTGCCGATCTCGTTCTGAATGCGGGGGAGATGGTCGCGCTGGTGGCACCATCGGGGTCCGGGAAATCGACGCTTCTGCACATCGCCGGACTGCTCGAACATCCGGACGATGGCGAAATCAGGATCGGCGGCGCCGAGGCCGGCAAGCTTTCCGATTCCGAACGAACCAGACTGCGCCGCGATGCGATCGGTTTCGTCTATCAGGCGCATCATCTGCTTGCCGAGTTCACTGCCCTGGAAAACGTGATGCTGCCACAGCTCATCGGCGGTGCATCGCGTGCGAAAGCCGAAGCGCGGGCACGCGATCTGCTTCATGCCTTTGGATTGAGCGCGCGAGAAACTCATCTACCCGGCAAGCTGTCGGGCGGTGAGCGCCAGCGTGTCGCGATCGCGCGCGCTTTGGCGAATGCGCCGAAACTTCTGCTCGCCGACGAGCCGACCGGCAATCTGGATGTCGCGACCGCCGAAATCGTGTTCGGAGAACTCCTGCGGGTGGTGCGCGGTGAAGGGGTCGCTGCCCTGATCGCGACCCACAATCCGGACCTCGCCGCGCGGCTCGACCGGATCGTCATGCTGCGCGACGGCAAGCTGGTCGCGGGGTAATCAGGATTCGGCCGTCTCGCGCTTGAGTTCGAGATCGAGCCATTCGGTTTCGGCGGCTTCCAGCCGGGCGCGCAGATCCGTCAGTTTTGCCAGGATTTTCTGGAATTTTTTGGGATCGGCGGTAAACAGGTCTGGATCGGTCAGGGCGGATTCGGCTGTGGCGATTTCGGTGTGGAGCTTGGCGATTTCGGCGTCGAGCGTTTTCAGACGATGCTGGTTTTTGAACGAGAAAGTGGCGCGCGCGGGTTGCGGTTTCGACTCGGCGCGGGACGATTTGCGGGATTTCGATGGACCGGTGTCGCCGGAAATGTCGTCCGCCGGACCGCGCTGGGCCAGCATATCGCTGTAACCGCCGGCATATTCCACCCAGCGCCCGCCTCCTTCGGCAGCGAGAGTCGATGTTGCGATCCGGTCGAGAAAGTCGCGGTCGTGGCTGACCAGAAGGATCGTGCCGGTGTAATCGCCAAGCATATCCTGAAGGATGTCGAGCGTTTCAAGATCCAGATCGTTGGTGGGTTCGTCCAGAATCAGAAGATTGGACGGTTTTGCCAGGATCGCCGCGAGCAGAAGCCTCCCACGTTCGCCGCCGGACAGGGAGCCGACCGGCATCCGCGCCTGATCGGGGCGGAACAGAAAATCCTTCATGTAGCCGATGACGTGGCGGAACGTGCCGCCGACCTCCACCATGTCGCCACGGCCGCCGGTGAGGGTGTCGGCAAGGGTTCGCGAGGGATCGAGCGCGGCGCGCTGCTGGTCGAGCGTCGCGATGGCGAGGTTGGTGCCGGGCGCGATGCTGCCGGCATCCGGTGGTTCGATGCCGGTGAGGAGTTTGAGCAGGGTGGTCTTGCCCGTGCCGTTCGCGCCGACGATGCCGAGCCGGTCGCCGCGCAAAATGCGCAGGGTCAGATCGCGGATGACGGTTCGGTCGTCGAAAGACTTGCCGATGGATTTGGCATCGACCACGATTTTCCCGGAAAGTACGGCGGCGCTGGTGGCGATGCGCAGATCAGCTGCTTCGCGCCGTTCCTCTCGCTTGCGTTCGCGCAGGGCAGCGAGTTCCGCGACCCGGCGGACATTGCGTTTGCGTCGCGCGGTGACGCCGTAGCGCATCCAGTCCTCTTCGCGGACGATTTCGCGGCTGAGTTTCTGGGCGTCGCGCTCTTCCTGCGCGAAAATCTCGTCGCGCCAGGTTTCGAAATGAGTGAAGCCACGGTCGATCCGGCTGGTGCGGCCGCGATCGAGCCAGACGATGCTGCGCGAGACCCGTTCCAGCAGCCGCCGGTCGTGGCTGATCAGGACGATGCCGGCGCGCGAGGCGCGCAGTTCGGTTTCGAGCCATTCGATGGCTGGCAGGTCGAGATGATTGGTCGGCTCGTCGAGCAGGAGAACGTCGGGGTCGGGGGCCAGTACCCGCGCGATCGCGGCGCGCCGGGCCTCGCCGCCGGAGAGCCGCGCGGTAGCTTCCGCGCCGGTCAGGCCGAGCCGGTCGAGCAGGCTGCGGGCACGGCCGATATCGGCTTCGGCATCCAGCCCGTCGAGCACGTAATCGAGCACTGTGGGGTATTTCGAAAGGTCGGGTTCCTGCGGCAGATAGCGGAGAACGGCACCCGGTTGCAGGAACCGCGTGCCGCGATCGGCCGCGATGGTTCCGGCGGCGATGCGCAGAAGAGTCGATTTGCCGGAGCCGTTGCGCCCGACCAGGCAGATACGTTCGCCGGCGGCAACGCCGATGGTTGCGCCGTCGAGCAGGGGGGCCGAGCCGAAAGCGAGCCCGATATCCTGAAGCAGAAGCAGAGGGGGAGCCATCGGCGGGTTGTGGCGAAACGGCGCGGGCATGGCAACAGGCGGCGAGGCGCGATATGAGCGCCGATCATGCTGCGTTTGACCGAAATCAGGCTGCCTCTCGACCATGACGATGCCGCGCTGCGCGGTGCGATCCTCGTGCGGCTGGGAATCGAAGACGGGGATTTGCACCGTTTTTCCGTGTTCCGCCGGGCCGCCGATGCGCGGCGCAAATCGGCGATCGTGCTCAGCTATACGGCCGATGTGGAGGTTGCGGATGAGGCCGGGCTGCTCGCGCGGCTTGCCGGCGATCCGCGAATCCGCCCGACGCCGGATTTGGCCTATCGGCCGGTGGCGGTGCGAAGCGCGCCGAAACATCGGCCGGTAGTGATCGGCACCGGGCCGTGCGGGCTGTTCGCGGCGCTGATCCTGGCACAGGCCGGATTGCGGCCGATCATTCTGGAGCGCGGCAGGGTGGTGCGCGAGCGGACGAAAGATACCTGGGGGCTGTGGCGGCGCGGCGTGCTCGACCCCGAATCCAACGTCCAGTTCGGCGAGGGCGGGGCAGGGACGTTTTCCGACGGCAAGCTCTACAGCCAGATCGGCGATCCGAACCATCTGGGCCGCAAGGTGCTGACCGAATTCGTTGCGGCCGGCGCGCCGGAGGAGATTCTCTGGCTCGCGCATCCGCATATCGGCACGTTCCGGCTGGT
>DASVGZ010000552.1:0-3466 GCA_036379275.1 Acidiphilium sp.
CCGGATCGATGTTGCGGCCGCGTTGCGCCGGCACTGGCGGCTGGCGGCGACGATCGCGATCGGGCTGCCGCTGATCGCCGGTGTGGCACTGTCGCGCGAGACGCCTGTCTATGTCGCGACCGGCACGCTTCTCTACGCGCCGGTCGATTTCAACTCGAAGCTGCTGCGCGGCGTGGTCGAGGCGCGGCAAGCCACCGACACGCTGATGGCGAGTCAGGCGGCGGTGATCCGCAGCGCCGGTATCGTCGATCGGCTGATCACCCGGCTCGATCTCGCCGCAAGGCCGGAATTCGATCCGTTTCTTGGAAAGCCGCCGTTCTGGCGGCGCTGGCTGTCGAAAATCCTGTCGCCGTCCCGAGCGGAATCCCGCGCGGCGGTGGTCGCCTCGGTGCGCTCTTCGCTCGATGTGAGTGTGCCGGCCGGCACGCAACTCATCGCGGTGTCGTTCAGCAGCACCGATCCGGTCCTCGCGGCAAAGGCGGCGAATCTGGCGATGGCGTTGTATCTGCACGGGCAGCGGGCGGAAAACCTCGCGATTCTTGACCACGCGAGAGCCTGGCTCAGCCGCCGCGCGGACGCGACGGCCGAGGCGCTCAAGGCGACCGATATCGCGATCGCCAAAGCCCGCGCTGCTTCCGGCACCGAGCGCGGGGTGAGCGCCAATCTCACCAACCAGGCGGCGGGGCAACTGACCGACGAACTGGTCGCCGCCGAGGCGGATCGGGCGGCAGCGGAGGCGAAGCTGAAGCATACGGCCGGTGGAACGCCGGCATCCGCCACCGTCGAAGTCGCGCCGGAAGTGGCGTCGATGCGCGTCCGCGAGGTCGAACTCGCGGCAAAGCTGAGCGCGCTGAGCGCGGCGGACGGGCCGAATTATCCCGATGTGCGGGAAACCCGCGAGGCGCTGGCGGCGCTGCGCCGGCAGATCGGCGCGGAGGACGGGCGGCTGGTCGCGGCGGACCGGGCCAGGCTGGCAGCGGCCGGGTCGCGGGTCGAATCGCTGAAGGCGGCGCTGGCGGCGGCACAGGGCAAGGCGGCATCGGAATCGATTCTGGCGGCGCCGGTTGCCAGTCTCGACGTGAGGCAGGCGGCGGAAAGCAGCCTGCTGCGCGCCCAGACCGAGCGGATCGGCGCACTGGAAAGCCGGAGCGCGCTGACCCATGCGGATGCGCACATCCTCTCGCCGGCGGTCGTTCCGGAGCGGCCGTCAGCGCCGCGCTACGGAGCCATTGTCGGCGGAGCCACGATTCTCGGTCTCTGCCTCGGAATTCTGTCGGCGCTCGGCGCCGAAATGCTGAGCGCGGGATTCCGCTCCGGCGGCGAGATCGGGGCCGAACTGGAAATTCCCTGTGTCGCACTGATCCCAGAGGTCAGGCGGCGTGAACGACGCGGCCTGTCGGTGCCCGATTATGTGCGGACCAATCCGTTCTCGCCCGTCGCCGAGCAGGTCAGGGCGTTGCGCGCCAGCCTGTGGCTCGATCCGAAGACGCCGAAAAGTCTCGCGGTGACGGCGGCGCGGCCCGGCGAGGGCAAGACCACGCTGGCGCTTTCGCTTGCTGTTCTGCTGGCGGGCAGCGGGATGCGGGTGCTGGCGGTCGATTGCGACATCCGCCAGCCGAGCTTTGATACGATGTTCGATCTCGGTGGCGCACCAGGCCTGACCGATTGCCTGTCGGGTCGGGTTCCGGTCGAGGCGGCGATCCAGCCTGGTCAGGCACCGATGCCGGATCTGATGACAGCGGGCGCGGTCGCGACCGATGCGCTGTCGCTGTTCATGTCGGCACGGATGCCCGAACTGATGGCGGAACTGGGTCGCCGTTATGATCTGGTGATTCTCGATTTGCCGCCGGTCTTCGCTCTCGCCGAAGCGCTTGTTCTGGCGCGTCAGGCCGACGCCACCCTTTTGTGCATTCGCTGGAGCGAAACGCCGCGCCGGGTGGTTGCCGCCTCGCTCGCCCTGCTCGGACGTGCCGGAATTCGGGTTGCCGGCGCGGTGCTGACCCGGGTGGACAGCGCGCGACACGCCCGTTCGGGTTTCACCGATTCCGAACTCTACCATCCGCGTTATGGCGGCTATTTCCGGCCCTGACCGGACCCGTCGGGGTCGTGAGACGCCGCTGCTTGCGGGCACGGCGCTGCTCTTCCTGTGGCCGGCGCTGGTCAACGGGTTTCCACTGATTTTTTCCGATACAGGCACGTACGTCTCGCAGGCGATGGAACTGCATCTCGGTTGGGATCGGCCGCCTTACTACAGTTTTTTCCTCCTCGCGCTGGACTGGGGGCGAACCCTGTGGCCGCCGGTCATCGTCCAGTGCGTCGGCGTCGCGTGGCTGATCCGGCGGGTTCAGAAGGCGATCTTCCCAGGCTCCGGCTGGCGCGCCGGCGTTGCATTGATGAGTCCGCTCGCCGCTGCCACCTCGCTGCCCTGGGTCGCGACGCAGGCGATGCCGGATATTTTCACGCCGATGATGGTCCTCGCGCTCGCGATCCTGACGCTGGACGCGGAATGCGGGCGACTGGAACGGCTTGTACTGATCGCGGTCATTGCATTCGCGATCGCGGCGCATCTCAGCAACCTGCCGATCTATGCCGGCCTGTGCCTCGCGGTCCTGCTGCCGCGCGCGATCCTGTTTCGCCGGTCCGTGCCATGGTTCGCGGTTCTGGCGCCGCTCGTCGCCGGCGCCTGTGCGCTGATCGGGGTGAATCTGGTGGCGACGGGGCGGATAACATTGTCGCCTTATGGCTCGACATTCGTTCTTGCCCGGCTGCTGGCCGACGGGCCTGCGCGAGTAACCCTCGCGCGCGATTGCGCAGGGATGAACTGGGCGTTGTGCCGGTATCGGAGCGATTTGCCAAAAACCGCGGACGGGTTTCTCTGGCGGGCAGACAGTCCGCTCTATCGGGCCGGCGGGCCGGTGCGGCTGATCGACGATACCGATGCCATCGTCCGGCGTACGCTACGCGCCGAACCGGGAGCGGTCACGCGCGATGCGGCGCGTGATTTTCTGCATCAGTTCGTCCTGTTCGATCCGGGCAGCGGGCTGCGCCCGTGGCGCGCGACGGCCGGGGCGACGATCCGGCGGGATTTCGTGCCCGGCGCGGTGGCGCGGTTCGATCGAAGCCTTCAGGCACGCGGCACGATGCGGATTCCGTTCGTCCTGCTGATCCTCGACCGGATCGTTGCATGGCTCGGGATTGCGATAACCGCCGGATTTGCCGGGGTCGCGGCGGTTCGCCGTCGTCGTGCGACTGCACGGCTGGCGGTGTTTGCTGCGATCGTCCTTGCCGCCCTGCTCGGTAACGCGGCAGTGACCGGCGCGCTCTCCGGTCCGCACGACCGCTATCAATGCCGTGTGGTGTGGCTCGCCGTGCTGGCGGCGGGTCTCTGCCTGCAATCCCTATTCCGGCCCACGCTCGCGGCCGATCAGCAGAACCATGTAGGTACGGAAGCCGGCGAAGCCGAAAT
>DASVGZ010000553.1:0-2466 GCA_036379275.1 Acidiphilium sp.
GTCGAACTGGTTGTAGCGGTCGGCGACCAGAAAGGGCTGGGTGATCAGCATCCGCAGCACCGGGCGCGCGAAATACTGGGCGGCCTTGCGCCCGTTGATGATGATCTCGCCCTTGCCCGGCTTGATCCAGACCCGGGCGACCGCGTCCTTGCGCCGTCCGGTGGCATAAGAGCGGCCCTGGGCATCGCGCTTCGGCTCGCGCTTCGGGGCGTCGGCATCGGCGGTCGCGGCGGCGGGGGTGACGATCGACTTCAGATCGGCGAGGGTTCCGGTTCCCGACATGCTCAGATCCTCACATTCTTGCGGTTCAGGGCGCCGACATCGAGCGGCTTCGGCTGCTGGCCGTCATGCGGGTGCGACGCGCCTGCGTAGACATGGAGATTTTTCATCTGCTGGCGCTGCAGCGGACCGCGCGTGATCATGCGCTCGACCGCCTTTTCCAGCACCCGCTCGGGGTGCGCGCTTTCAAGCCGCTGGCGCAGGCTGCGGCCCTTGATGCCGCCCGGATAGCCGGTGTGATAGTGGAACACCGACTGGTCGAGCTTGTTGCCGGTCACCTTCACCTTCTCGGCGTTGATGACAATGATGTTGTCGCCGCAATCGACATGCGGGGTGAATTGCGGCTTGTGCTTGCCGCGCAGGCGCGTGGCGATCAGGACAGCGAGCCGGCCGAGCACAAGCCCGTCGGCGTCGATCAGCACCCAATCCTTCTGCGCGTCCGCCGGTTTCAGCGAAACGGTCGTCTTCATTGCGAATTCCTCGGCAACGGTGGCATGGAATGGCCGGGCATATGCGGAAATCCCGACGCAATGTCAAGCGGATCGCTGTGCGGTATCATTTTACCGCAGGCTGACCGCAAGACTGGCCGCAAGACTGGCGCCGGTGATTTCCAGCGCGGTGGCCACCGGCGTCGCGGTGATAAAACCCAGCCGATCCCGCGCCAGGGCGGCATCGGCACGGAATGATCCGGCGAAACTCCGCCACAGGGCGCCTTTTCCGGCGGCGCGGGCGGCGGCGCCGAGCAGCGATGCCGGCGCCGGAACCAGAACGGCCCGGCGGCCCAGGCCGCGCGCGAGCGCGCGGATCAGATCCGGTGTCGATATCGGGTCGGGATGCGCCGCGATGACCAGATCCGGCGGATCGTCGGCGCTCGCCGCGGCCCCGATCATTCCGGCAAGGTCGCCGATCGAGATGAAGCTTCGCGCGTTGCGGATCGCGCCGAACGGCAGCGGCAGCCCCCGGCCGATCAGCCGCGCGAGGCGGGGGATGTTGCCGGAGCAGCCCGGCCCGATCACCGCGCAGGGCCGCACGATGACCAGCCTGGTCGCGGTTCCGGCCAGGACCGCGCGCACCGCGACCTCACCGGCAAGCTTGCTGTGCGCATAGGCATCGTCAGGGCGCGGCTCGCTCGCCTCGGTGAAGACCCCGTCCCGCGTCTTGCCGAACACCGCCGCCGAGGAAATCAGGACGAACCGCGCAACCCCGCGGGACGCCGCGATTTCCGCGACCCGGGCCGCCGCCGTGACGTTCGCCGCCGCGAGCGCCGCCGGATCGACCCCGGTCCGGTGCGCGAGTCCGGCGGCATGGATCACCGTGCCGACCCCGCGCATCGCATTGGCAAGGGCGGGATCGGGTGCGGCGAGATCGCCCGCCTCGATGGCGCGCGCGGCACCCGGGATCGCATCCGAAACCGCACGGGGACGGCGCAGCGCCACCACGACCTCGGCGCCCGCTTCCGCGAGGCGGGCGGTCACCGCCCGGCCGATGAAGCCGGATGCGCCGCTGACCAGAATCGCGCGCTGGCTCAACCGGCGATCGCCACCGTGAAATTGCAGCCGCGCCAGCTTCCGTCCGCGCGCCGCCAGGTGAACACCACCGAGCGCCCGGCGGAGAGCGTTCCGGTGGCGAGTTCGGCGGCGTTGATGCCGAGGCCGACATCGGTCGTCGGCGTCTCCCGCACCGTCGCCCAGTCGTCATCGGTCCAGCGGATCACGCCAGGACCGTCGAGTTCGACGCGCAGGATCTGGCCTTGCGGCATTTTGGTCCGGCGCCAGTTCTCCCGCCAGTCGCGCAGGCGTGGCCGGGTTTTTTCGACCAGGTAGCGCCGCACCGTCTGCGGCGGCAGGTCGAAGATCGCGCCGTCACGCAGGCTGCGCAGCAGCTTCACGTATTCCGCGTGCGCCCAGACCAGCGGCATCGCCGATCCGCTCGGCCGGCCGCGAAACAGTTCGTGTTCGGGGATGTCATCGGCATCCCACACCTGTTCGGGCAGAAGCCCGCCCTCGCTGGAGCAGCCCTCAATGGTCGCCTTCAGCCATTCGGCCCCGGTGAGATCGTCAGCGGCGATCGCGTAATGCGCCCGCTCGCCGGTCAGCAGCGGCCAGGCGCGGCCATGGCCGGTGCCATCGAACGGCCGGCCATCGGTGTGTTCGCCGTAACCGTCGTTGTTGTAGCGATGCCAGACCG
>DASVGZ010000554.1:0-5596 GCA_036379275.1 Acidiphilium sp.
TGCTGCACAGCCCGGACGGTGTCTCGAAAGGCGGTCTCAGCTACGATCTGGCGAAATCCGCCCCCGCTGTCCGCAACGGATTGACTGTTTTCGAATGCTTCTGGAGCGACAATCTGTACTGGAAAAAATACGTCACCAACGTCATCGACAAGAACAAGATCGGCGACGAATACTGGCAGGACCAGGTCGAGCAGGAACAGTCCCAGACCCAGGCAACCACCAATATCGGCGGATGGGTCAATGGTGACACCTGGGCAACCCAGGCTTCGCGGAATCAGGAATCGCGCGATTTCATCGCCGGGATACACCGTGGAAGCGAGAATATCGAAACCATATCGTCTCTCGGTGCCATCAATTTCTGATCCGCTCCGATGACGCTCCCGAATCGCGTTTTCGCCGGCCTTGCGCTCGCCATCGGGATGACCGGCGGTGCTGCCGCGGCGCTCCTGCCGCCGATCGGTCTCTGGCAGGGCCGCTATATCTGTTCCCAAGGGCAAACCGCTGTCGCCTTGCGGATTACCGCCGAAAGCCCCACCCGGGTCAGCGCGATCTTCTATTTCCATGCCCTTGCCGCCAACCTGCACGTGCCGCAGGGCTGTTTCATGATGCAGGGACGCTACGACCCCGCGAGCCGGCGCATCATCCTGACCCCGACGCGCTGGCTCGCCCAGCCGCCTTTCTACGTCTGGGTGGCGCTGTCCGGCACGGTGGGACCGGACGGCGGCGCGATTACCGGCAGCGTCACCGGCCCGGCCTGCTCGTCCTTCGCCCTGGTTCGCAGTTTCACGCCGCCGGTTCCGCCCGCTCCCGCATCGTGCCGGATGGATCAGACCGGCCCGACCGTGTAGGGATGGCGGATCGGCAATGACTGGGAGACGGGGATGGCTCGCATGGGTGGCTTGAAAACGGGAATCATCGGCGGCGCGATCGTGGCGGCGGGACTTGTTGCGGTGCCGATCGCACAGGCAGCCCCACCTCCGCAGGCCGCGCAATGCGCCGCCTGCCATCAGGCCGATGGCATGGGCAACCCCGCCGTCGGGTTTCCCGCCCTCGCCGGCCAGCCGGCCGACTACCTCGAACAGCAGCTTTACGCGTTCAAGCACGGCACCCGGCAGAACCAGATGATGGCGGGCTTCGCGAAGGGGCTGAACGCCACCGAGCGCAAGGCGGTCGCCACCTATTTCAGCCAGTTGCCGGTGATCGCCCCCGCCACCCTGCCCGCCGCGCCGAAGGACGATCTGGGCGCGATGCTCGCGACCCGGGGCGCCGATACCGGCACCGATCACGCAATTCCCTCCTGCGATTCCTGCCACGGCGCGAACGGTGAAGGCCGGCCGCCGGAATTCCCGCGTCTCGCCGGCCAGTCCGCGCAATATCTCGCGAACCAGCTCACCGACTGGCAGAAGGGCACCCGCAACGAGAGCAACCTGCACCTGATGCAGGATATCGCCGTGCGGCTCAGTCCGGCGCAGATCAAGGCCGTTTCGGCCTATTTCGCGTCGCTGCCGCCGACGAAACCGGCCTCGTAAAGGAAAGCCTTACAGCGCGAGAACAGGTTTCTCTGCCCCGGCGACCGCCGGGTCGATCGTCACCAGTGCGCCGTCCCGCCATTGCTGCAGGGTAGCGAAGCTGCGGCGGTTCTGGCCGGTGGCATCGAACTCCACGCCCCAGCCATTGGCGAGCGCGCCGCGCGGCGCCTCGACCGTGCTGAGCGAACCGGGCAACCCCTTGCCTGTCTGCAAGGCCCGCAGCGCCAGCGCCGTGCCGACATAAGCGGTCAGGCTCGCCGCCCCGCGCGGCGGCTCCGCGTAGCGCCTCCGGTATTCCGCCGCGATCGGGGCAGAAGCTCCGTCGGTTCCGTAAAGCGGGCACCCCACCACCATGGTGTTGTCGATCGTCTTGCCCAGCACGAATCCGGCCTCGGCCATTCCGTAGCCTCCGCCGACGCCGACGATCATGCGCGGCCGCCAGGACGCGACCGTCATCGCCTCGTAGAGAAGCAGGACATGCGCCACCTCCCCGGCATGAACCAGAAGATCGAGCCGCGCGCGCTTCATCCGCCCGACCTCCCCGGTCAGATCCATCGTGTCGGTGGCATAGCCCATGGTGAGCAGAATCGGCAGTTTCGCCGCCTTGCAGGCGGCGATCATCGCGGCGGCGAAGGAGCCGTCGGTCGCGCCGACATCGAACAGCAGGCCGATCCTGAGCTGGTCGGCCGGCTTGCGCCAGCCCGGTGCCAGAACGCCCGCGATCGCCGCGCTGGCCGAAACCGCGAGACCGGTGGTGGTCAGTCCGGTGCGGATCAGCGATTTGAATCCGCGCGCGGTAATCGCATCCGCCGGGGCATCGAGTTCTATATAGGGAATCCGGGCAAGCTCCGCCGCCGCCGTGGCCGCGAACGAGGCGGTGGACGACCAGGTGCCGAGAATCGCCGCGACCGGGCCGGAATTTCCTCCGGCTTTGGCGAAACGGGCGACCGCCCGGGCCGGGTCGGCGGCATCCTCGCGGATCAGCCGGACGGGCGCCATCCCGCCCTTGCGCGCGACGGCGACGGCGAGTTCCACGCCGCGCCACGCCTCGTCTCCGAGCAGGGCCTCGGTGCCCGAAGCGGGAAACAGCACGCCGAGGACGGTCTCGGCCGCCGGTTCGGCCTTGGCCGGAGTGGCGGCAGCGGTGCCGGAAGCCCGGGCGACCGGCGCGGCAAGGCCAGCAAGGCTGGCGCCCAGCAACGTCCGGCGGGTAAATTCAGCGCTCACACGATTGAACGATCATTCTGACGGCTTAGATTGAGGCGGTTCCCGAGCGCCTTACCACAAACCCGGAGTCCGGCCATGACCCTCCCTGCCGAAATGCGCCACATCGTTCTGGATGCGCCGGGAGGGCCGGAACAGATGCGCATCGGCACCGGCCCGATTCCGACACCGAAACCCGACGAGGTGCTGATCCGGGTCGCGGCCGCGGGGGTGAACCGGCCCGATGTCCAGCAGCGCAAGGGCGCCTATCCGCCGCCGCCCGGCGCCAGCCCGATTCTCGGCCTCGAAGCCGCCGGCACCGTCGCCGCGATCGGCCCCGCGGTCACCGCCTGGCAGGTCGGCGACCGGGTGACCGCGCTCTGCAATGGCGGCGGCTATGCCGAATATGTCGCGGTGCCAGCGGCGCAATGCCTGCCCTGGCCGGACGGATTCACCGCCATCGAGGCTGCTTCCCTGCCGGAAACCTGTTTCACCGTCTGGGCCAACCTGTTCGATCTCGGCCGACTCGCCCCCGGCGAATCGGTTCTGGTCCATGGCGGCACCTCGGGCATCGGCGTCACCGCGATCCAGCTCGGCACCGCCTATGGCGCGAAAATCTACGCCACCGCGGGCTCGGCCGAGAAATGCGCCGCCTGCCGCGATCTCGGCGCGGCGGGGGCGATCAATTACCGCGAGAGCGATTTTCTTGCGGAAATCAGGGAAATGGCCGGTGGCGTCGATGTCGTGCTGGATATGGTCGGCGCGCCCTATTTCCAGAAGAATCTACGCGCGCTGAACCATGGCGGCCGGCTGGTCCAGATTGCCTTCATGACCGGCAGCAAGGCCGACGGGCTCGATCTCCTGCCGATCATGCTCAAGCGCCTCACCGTCACCGGTTCGACCATGCGGCCCCGCACCACCGCGGACAAGGGCGCGATCGCGGCATCGCTGCGCTCGACCGTCTGGCCCTGGCTCTCCACCCGGCATGTGCGCCCGGTCATCCACGCCGTATTACCCTGGGACGAGGTCGGCTCCGCCCATCAGATGATGGAAAATGGGACACATATCGGAAAAATAATACTTGAAGTAAGTTAGTGAGACAACTCCTGATTGAACCAAAGACTTGGCCAATCTGGAGATTGTTAGATTTCGTCGTATAACATTACATATTTTTAATTAAATCATCCGATATCGAAGCATTAAATTGCCTATTTTTTAGGCAATTTAATGTATCTCGTGTTCAGGTTGAAATAAATGAAAACATTGCTTTTTCGCGTCGTTCGTTAACCCGGATTGCAAAAAAAAATTAACAAAGTCTCCTCAAGTTTCTCTTGCCTTGCCCGTCGGGCTCGGTTATTTGGAAACGATAAATTAAGGTTTTTGGAGGCTTCCGATGAGCGGTACCGTAACGGTTATAGGCGGCGTCAACAATGGCACGCTGACCGGGCTTGTGACCATCCCGGCTGCGGGCACACCCGCTCAGATTTCCGCGCTACAGAGCGTTTTGAACTTTGCCAGCAGCGCCATCGAATCGGGCTCTACCGGTATGACCAATGACAACGTCGTTGCCGGGTCGGTTTTCAACGCCACCCTCAACGGATCATCGAGCAATCTTCTCGAGATCACCAATTCCGACAGTGTCAATGGCACCACCTCCGGTTCCTACTCCGGTCCGGCGATCAATGTCGCCAGCGTCTACGGTTCGGTCATCGTTCAGGCGCCGGGAACGGTTTCGGTCAACGGCAACGGCAACAACAACAGCACCTATCTCTTCGGTTCCGCCAGCAACGTCACCCTGACCACGCAGGACGGCACCAGCGGCGCCTCGATCATTGCCGCCGGCGGCAACGACGTGCTCAATCTCCGCGGCAACAATACAGCCACCATCACCGGCGGCAGCGATATCACCAGGACCTATACCGGCAGCAACACGGTATTCGCGACCGGCGACGCCTCGGTCTACTCCGGCATCCGCGGCGGCTATGCCGGCAAGCTCGACTTTATCAACAACAGCACTGCGGCAGCGACGGTTGTCGGCGGCGCGGGCAGCGCGACCGTGTTCGGCGGCACTGGCGGCGGCGTTTTCTATGGCGGAACCGCGGGCAACAACAGTCTCGTCGGCGGAACGGGCAACAGCACTCTGGTCGGCGGCGGGAACAACGACACCCTGCAAGCAACCGGCGCCGGCAGTTCGAACGACCTTTTCGCTGGCTCGGGCAATGAAACCCTGTTCGCCAGTTCGGTCACCGGCACGAATATTCTCGTTGCCGCGGGTGGAACCGATTCTCTGGTGGGCAGCGGCACCGGCTATCAGTATTTCTTCGGCGGCACCGGCAGCGCGACCATGACTGGCTCGGCGAACATCTCCGTCACCGGAGCAAAGAACATCTATTTCTTTGGTCAGGCCGGCGGGGCGGGCGGCGGCAGCGATGTCATCACCAATTTCAACACGAATTCCGCGCTTTTTGTCACCAACGGCAACGACATCACCACGATCACCGGAACCACGGTCAACGGGATCAACGGCGCGCTGGTCTCCCTGAGCGATGGCACCAAGGTCACCCTGATGGGCGTCAATGCCTCCAGCATCTCTCAGTACTCGGGCGGCAAATACATCGGCTGATCGCCGCTACGACTTCGAAAATTTTGCGAAACAACCATGCGAAACCCGGGCATCTGCCCGGGTTTTTCATTTCCGCAGCGCCATCCGGATCGGACCTTCGCGCCGCCCGTGGGTGAACTGGTCGACCAGATCGTTGCCACTTTGCATCACCGACCCTGCCTCGCCTTCCCAGACGATCCGCCCCTGATGGAGCATTGCGATCCGATCGCCGATTCGCGCGGCACTCGCCATGTCATGGGTG
>DASVGZ010000555.1:0-2480 GCA_036379275.1 Acidiphilium sp.
TGATTTCAACATAATAAATTCCGTTAATCCAATTGCAATCTGCAAATTTTCTAACTATTGGATCGCATTATGCCGCGCGGTCGCGCCGGGCAAGGCAATCACAGATGGCAGAGGCATCTTTCATGGCGAAACACGCATCCAGGCGGCAATCCGGCGTCATCGCGGGCGTGCCACCCGGACCGGCGACAGACGGGCGGCGGATTCTCGGCTTTCTCGACCGGATCGAGGATGCAACCCTGGCGGGCTGGGCTTTCGATCCGGCACGGCCGGACCAGCCGCTCGCGATGCGTGTGCTGATCGACGGGCAGATCGCCGAAGTGCTGGCCTGCGAGGTCAACCGGCCGGATGTGGTTGCGCTCAACCTACCCTCCACCCGGGTCGGGTTCGAATACGCGATTCCGCGCCGCTTTCAGGACGGGCTGCGCCATGTTCTCTCCTTCGCGACCCTGGATGGCGATGCGATCCATCTGCCCGGACGCGGCGGCATCGTTCTGCCCGAACTGCATTTCAGCCTGACGCATCGCACCCAGATCGACGGCGTGCTCGACGGGCTGGTGGACGGCAAGATTCAGGGCTGGGCGCTCAGGATCGACGAACGCAGCGGGACCAAGACCGGCGGGACACGGATTCTGGTCTCGACCAAGGGTCAGCCGGTCGCCGAGCTTGCCGCCGATGAATTCCGTGCCGACGTGGCCGAGGCGCTGGGCGCCGACCCGTCCTGCGGGTTCTCCTTTGCCCTGCCGCCGGAACTGCGCACCGGCAAGAGCGTGACGCTCGACTTCCACGTCATGCCCGAGCGCCAGAAGCTGCGCGGCAGCCCGCTGGAGGTCGCGGTTCCGACCGATGCCGGGCGGGCGCGCATCGTCACCCTGATCGAACGCGCCGACGAGCTGTTCCGCTATGCCTATCATCTGCGGCGGGAGCTGAAGGCGGCGCTGCCGGCCGAAAGCCTGTCGCTCGGCGACTACCGCAACTGGGCGCGGCAGAACGCACCGCTGATTCCGGCCCGGGCCGAAGCGCGTTACGGCGCGATTACCGATACGATTTCAGGCGAACCACTGGTTTCCGTGCTCTGCCCGGTCTACCGGCCCAACCTCGGCGAGTTTCTCGCCGCGGTCGATTCGGTCCGGGCGCAAAGCTGGCGGAACTGGGAACTGATTCTGGTCGACGATGCCAGCCGTGACGAGACGCTGGGCGAGACGCTGGAAAAACTCGCGGACCTCGATCCACGCATCCGGGTGCTCACCCTGACGCGAAACGGCGGCATCGCGGCGGCGACCAACCGCGCTTTGGCCGAGGCGAAGGGCGAAGTCACCGCATTTTTCGACCATGACGACGTATTGGAGCCGTTCGCGCTGGAAGTGATGCTGCGCGCCCGTTCGGCAACCGGAGCGAGGCTGCTCTATTCCGACGAGGACAAGATCGACCGCAACGGCCATCTCTCCGAGCCGAATTTCAAGACGGATTTCAACTACCGGCTTCTGCTGGACCAGAATTACATCTGCCATCTGGTGCTGGCCGAAACCGCGCTGCTGCGCGAGGCCGGCGGGCTCGATCCGCGCTTCGACGGCGCGCAGGATCACGAGCTTCTGCTCCGCCTCGCCGAGCGGCTGAAGCCGCACGAGATCCATCACGTCGCGGAAATCCTGTATCACTGGCGGATCACCGAGAAATCCACCGCCGGCGCGGGCACCGCCGCGAAGCCGAAAGCGGCGCTGGCCGGCGAGATGGCGGTGGCCGAGCATCTGAAGCGCCGCAACCTGCCGGCGAAGGTGGAACGGCGGGGGTCGCTGACCTGCTACAGGACCAGCTTCCGGCTGCATGACGATCCCGGTGTGTCGATCCTGATTCCGTTCCGCAATCATATCGGCATGACCCGCCAGTGCGTCGAGGCGATCCGCAAGCATACGGCTTCCCTGAAAATCGAGATCCTTCTGCTCGACAACTGGTCGCAGGGGGTGGAGGCCGAGGCATTCTGCGCGGAGCAGGCGAACCAGCCGGATACAAGGGTGATCCGCATCGCCGAGCCGTTCAACTATTCGCTGATCAACAACCGTGGCGCGGAAGCGGCGAGGCATCCCTTCCTATTGTTCATGAACAACGACGTGATCGTGAACGATCCGCACTGGCTGCGCACGATGCTGGACGAGGCACTGGCCGATCCGCGGACCGGCGCGGTCGGCGCGAAACTGGTCTATCCCAACGGCACGGTGCAGCATGGCGGCGTCGTGCTCGGGGTCGGCGGGATCGCGGAGCATCCGTTCCGTGGCATCGCGGGCGATTCGCCCGGCTATCTCGCAAGGGCGATCAGCGCCACCGAGATGTCCGCCGTCACCGCCGCCTGTATGCTGGTCCGGCGCGAGGCGTTCGACGCGGCGGGCGGGTTCGATGCCGAAAATCTCGGTGTCGCGTTCAACGATGTCGACCTCTGCGTGAAAATCCGCGAGGCCGGCTGGCGGATCATCTTCACCCCGGACGTG
>DASVGZ010000556.1:0-3362 GCA_036379275.1 Acidiphilium sp.
ACGGTGCAGCAGAGCATGGCTGAATTGCAGGAACTGTTCGAAGCGGATCGGCAATGACAACCGCAGACGACGTGAAACGAAAATAAAGCGCCATTTTATTGATTTTTAAACATTCCTGATTGGCTATGGAATTATCGCCGCCCGACGACCGTATAAAAAATTGCTTGCGTATGATCTTCAGTTGTCGTTATCCTCTTGAAAAGAGGCTCGAATGAAGGTTCCGATCGGGATGATGGCGATCTGCTGCGATCGTTCATGACGGGGCGCGTATGTGGATCAGGGAGGCTGTGACAATGCCGGACAGGCAATTCACCCGCCGCATGTTTCTGATATCCTCGACATCCTGCATGGCGATGATCGGCACTCTGGCCGACGCCAGGGCCGATGTCTACCACGGCGCCCTGCCATGGTCTCCCGGCCAGGACCATGCTCCGGTCCCGGTGACCGGAACCGGATGGACCTGGTTCACGAAAACGGAAGCGGAAACGATCGAGGCACTGGTCGACCGCCTGATCCCCGAGGACGAGTTGTCTCCCGGCGGCAAGGAAATCGGCATCGCGGTCTATATCGACCGGCAATTGTCCGGGCCGTTCGGGCAGGACAAGGGGTTGTATATGGCGCCGCCCTTTGCCGAGGGGTTGCCGGGGCAGGGGCTGCAAAGCCCGGTCACGCCGGCGGAACGCTATCGCAAATCCATTGCGGCGCTGAACCGTTATTGTGCCGATGCCTATTTCGGCAAGTCTTTCGCCGGGATCGGCTCCGCCGAACAGGACAAGATCATCGTCAAGATGGAGTCGGGAACACTGGATCTGAAAGGCCCGAGCAGCAAGGCGTTCTTTCAGCTCTTGTGGCAGAATGCCAAGGAGGGTTTCTTTGCCGACCCGGTCTATGGCGGCAACCGGGGCATGGCCGGCTGGAAGATGATCGGGTTTCCCGGCGCGCGCTACAATTATCTCGACTGGGTCGAGCATCATAACGAACATTATCCGAAGCCGCCGGTCGGCATCGAATCGCATCCCGACTGGACTGCTCACAGCTGAAGTCGAGGTAACCGCCATGGCACGCACGCTTCCCCATACGGATGTTGCAATCATCGGGCTGGGTTGGACCGGCGCCATCATGGCCTACGAATTGAGCGGCGCTGGTCTGAATGTCGTCGCGATCGAACGTGGTCCGTGGCGCGATACCGCGACCGATTTTCCGCCGGCCTGGGCGCCGGACGAGTTGCGCTATGCGATCCATCTCGACCTGTTCCAGCGGCCGGAGCAGAGCACGGTGACCCTGCGCAACAAGATCAGCCAGACTGCCCTGCCGGTGCGCAAGTTCAGTTCGTTTCTGCCCGGCAATGGTGTGGGTGGTGCGGGCGTGCACTGGAACGGCATGACCTACCGGTTTCTGGAGACCGATTTTAATCTCAAATCGCATCTGATCAAACGTTATGGCAACAAGATCCTGCCCGATGACATGACCATCCAGGACTGGCCGGTCAGTTATCAGGAACTTGAACCCCATTACGACCGGTTCGAGAAACTTTCTGGAATTTCAGGCACAGCCGGAAACCTCGATGGCAAGATTCAGCCCGGCGGAAATCCGTTCGAAGGGCCGCGCAGTTCGGACTATCCGACGCCCGCGAACAAGCAGCCTCTGGGCTCCACACTGTATGGCAAGGCAGCGCAGTCGCTCGGCTACCATCCGTTTCCGGTGCCGTCGGCGAATCTGTCGCAGAGCTACACCAACCCGCTCGGCGTTGCGATGGGGCAATGCACCTATTGCGGATTCTGTGAACGGTTCGGGTGCGGCAATTATTCGAAGGCGAGCCCGCAGACCTGCGTGCTGCCGGCCCTGATGCTGCGCAAGAATTTCGAGGCGCGGACGAACTGCAACGTGACGAAGATCAATCTCGACAGTACGGGCAAAAAGGCGACCGGTGTCACCTATGTCGATCAGGCGGGAGAGACCGTGTTTCAACCGGCGGACATGGTGCTGGTATGCGCCTTCTCGTTCAACTGCGTTCACCTGCTTCTGGTTTCCGGCATCGGCAAGCCGTACGATCCGAAAACCAATACCGGCACCGTCGGGCGCAACTATGCGTATCAGTGCACATCCGGCGTTCTGGTGAAACTGAAGGACACGATCCTCAACCCGTTCATCTCGGGCGGTGCGATCGGCATGTCGATCGACGATTTCAACGGCGACAATTTCGATCATTCCGGGCTGGGCTTTTTCGGCGGCGGGGTGATGTCGGCCACGAAAACCGGCGGGCGGCCGATCGGCCAGATTTCCTATTTCCCCGACGATCCGAAATGGGGTTCGGCCTGGAAAAAGACGACGAAGGAAAACTATCAGTCGATTTATGGGCTCGGCATTCAGGGCAGTGTCTACAGCTATCGGGACGCTTATCTCGATCTCGACCCGACCTACAAGGATCCGTATGGCAGCCCGTTGCTGCGCATGACGTTCGACTGGCACGAGAACGAGCTGAAGATGTCGGCCTATGTGACGGAAAAACTGGCCGGGATCGGCAAGGCGATGGGGGCTGAGCGCATCGCCGCCTTTCCGAGAAAAGCGCCCTATTCGGTGGTTCCCTATCAGTCCACGCACAATACCGGCGGCGCGGTGATGGGCGCCGATCCGCGCACGAGCGTCGTCAACCGCTATCTGCAGAGCTGGGACGTGCCGAATTTGTTCATCATGGGCGCGAGCGCATTTCCGCAAAATGCCGGCTACAACCCGACCGGAACTGTCGCGGCTCTGGCATTCTGGTCGGCGAAGGCGATCCGCGAACAATATCTCAGGAATCCGAGACCGCTCGTTCATGCCTAGACGATTGACCATCGCCGCCGCGGCCGGCGCACTCATCGCGGGCCAATCGATCATCGGCAGCTGCCGGGCGGCCGACACCGATCAGCAGAAATATCACCAGATCGAGCACGGACGCTATCTTGCAACGCTGGCGGACTGCTCCGCCTGTCACACCAAAAAGAAAGGCGGCAAGCCGTTTGCTGGCGGCCGCCCGATCGAAACGCCTTTTGGGGTTGTCGTGTCGGCCAACATTACACCCGACCGCGAAACCGGTATTGGAAACTGGACGGATGAGCAATTTGACAATGCTGTTCGCGACGGCATTCGCCCGGACGGGAGCAGACTCTACCCGGCAATGCCATACACGGCATATACGAAACTCTCACGCGACGACGTGAAGGCGATACGCGCCTATCTCGCGACGGTCGAACCGGTCAAAAATCCGGTCGTCACCAATCAACTGCCCTTCCCGTTCGACATCCGCCTCGGCATGCTCGGTTGGGATGCGCTTTTTTTCCACCAGGGGGAATTCAAGCCTGACGCCAACAAATCGCCGGAAT
>DASVGZ010000557.1:0-11354 GCA_036379275.1 Acidiphilium sp.
CCTTGGGGTGGATCGGGTAGAGTTTTCCCTTGAACCCACCGTTGATGATGTTCTTCATCACCGAGTTGCCGATCTTGCCATCCTCGGCGGAAGCCCCGATCACCGCGACCGCCTTCGGCCGCATCATGTGATCCATCGCGGACAGGATTTCCTCGCGGCTGTAGCGCTTGCGTGTCGCCTTCGGTACGAAATCGAGCACGATGCGGACATCGGCGGCAATCGCTCCCTTCGCTGTCGCGAAGACAGGATTGAGATCAAGTTCGGCGATTTCCGGAAAGTCGCTGACCAGACTTGAAACTCGCACGATCATGTCGGCAAGCGCTTCGCGGTCGGCCGGCTCCGCGCCGCGCACGCCGCGCAGCATATCGGCGGCCTGAATGCCGTCGATCATGCTCATTGCTTCATCCTTGTCGAGCGGCGCAAGGCGGAAAGTGATATCCTTCAGAACCTCGACCAGAACGCCGCCCATGCCGAACGCGACCAGTTTGCCGAAGGTATCGTCGGTCACCGCGCCGATGATGACTTCCTGACCGCCGGTCAGCATCTGCTGAACCTGAACCCCGTCGATCACCGCCTTCGCGTCGTAGTTCAGCGCATTGGCAAGGATTTTGTCATAGCCGCGCCGGACCTCATCGGCCGTCTTCAGGCCGACCAGAACGCCGCCTGCCTCGGTTTTGTGCAGAATATCGCGCGAGACGATCTTGAGCACCACCGGAAAGCCCATATCCGCCGCCTGCTTCGCCGCCTCGTCCGCGGATTTGGCCAGCGCCTCGCCCGGCACCCTGATGCCGTAGGCATCGCACAGCGCCTTTCCTTCAGGTGCGGTCAGCGCGCTCCGTCCCTCTTTCTTCGCCTCGTCGAGAATCCGGCGTACCGTTCCGGCCGCCTGGTCTCCCTTTTTTGCCTGCCCCTGCTGGGCAGCGGCCATTGTCGTGCTTGACATCATCTGTCTCCTGGATGTTTCGGGCCCGCCACGCGGACATGGCGGCTTGAATAGTATAGCCGGAACGGCACACCGAAGCCGCCCCGGCTCATTTCACGATTTATTCGGCGGCAACCGCGGTAACCGAACCAAGCGCTCCCGAATTGAGCGCCTCCTCGATCCGCCGTTCGTCGAACTTCAGAACCTTGCGCAGGATTTCGTCATTATGCTCGCCCAGAAGCGGAGAACGCCGAACATCGGCCGGGCAGTCCGACAGCTTGATCGGATTACCGACAGTCAGGTACTTCCCGCGGGTCGGATGATCGACCTCGACAATGGTTCCGGTATCCCGCAGCGCCTGATTTTCGGAGATCTCCTTCATGGACAGGATCGGTCCGCACGGAATATCGTGTTTATTGCAGATTTCCAGCACCTCGTATTTGGTCCTGGTCATCGTCCATTCCTCGATCACCTCGAAAATGTGCTTCAGCCGGGGCAATCTTGCATCCGCCGTCGCATAATCCGGATCGGCGATCCATTCGGGTTTGCCGATCACCTCGCAGATGGCCTTCCAGACCGGCGCCTGCGTGATGAAATACACGTAGGCATTCGGATCCGTCTCCCACCCCTTGCACTTGACGATCCAGCCGGGCTGGCCGCCACCCGATGCATTGCCGGCACGCGGCACCGCATCGCCGAACTCTCCATTCGGATACTGAGGATATTCCTTGAGCGGCCCGTGACCGAGGCGCTGCTGATCACGCAGCTTCACGCGGCAGAGATTGAGCACACTGTCCTGCATCGCGACCGTGACCCTCTGGCCGCGATTCGTCATGGTGCGCTGATACAGCGCGGCGACGATCCCGAGCGCGAGATGCAGTCCGGTGCCGCTGTCGCCGATCTGCGCCCCCGTCACCAGGGGCGGTCCGTCATCGAACCCGGTCGTCGAAGCCGAGCCGCCGGCGCACTGGGCGATATTCTCGTAAACCTTGAGGTTTTCGAACGGGCCCTGACCGAATCCCTTGATCGACGCATAGATGATCCGCGGGTTGATCTCCTGGATCCGCTCCCAGGTGAACCCCATGCGATCGAGCACGCCAGGGGCGAAGTTCTCGACCATCACGTCGCAGGCCTTGATCAGGTCCTCGAGAATTTCACGGCCCTTCGGATTCTTCGTATCGAGCGTCATTGAGCGCTTGTTGCCGTTCAGCATGGTGAAATACAGGCTGTCGGCATCGGGAACATCGCGCAACTGGCCACGCGTGATGTCCCCCCCTCCCGGGCGCTCGATCTTGATTACATCCGCCCCGAACCAGGCGAGCAACTGGGTGCCCGTCGGCCCGGACTGGACATGGGTGAAATCGAGGATACGCACCCCCTCGAGAGCCTTGGTCATCTCATCCTCCAATCAAATAGTCTATCTGCGCACCGAGGCGGCGCGATAAGTTCCGATCCGCTGATTTGTACATCGTCCGTAGTGTGATTCCAGCCAATTTCCCGGGACCGGCCCGGATATCGACCTCTTCCAATTGTCCGCCGCATTTTACCGCCTCGTGGCCGCGCCGGAATCCTGTCGTCATGCGAAACACGGCTTCAGCCCTTCGCAATCCGGCTGTTCACCGGGACGGACATCACGCATGGTGTCGTTTCCGGGTTTTGATGCTCTGGAACTGGTCGAGAAAATCGCCGTACTTCTCGATATGCGCGGCCAGCCCCAGCGTGTGCTCGCGCACCCGCCGTGCCGCGAGGTCGGCATTCCGCGCCTCCAGCGCCGCAACGATGTTCATGTGATCGACGATCGAGCGCTGCGCCCGGTCGCCCTGGCGCATCGTCACCGCCCGGATCGCCCGCATATGGATGAACAGATTCTCGGCCAGTTCGGACATCAGGGTGCATTCGCTCATCCGGATGATCTTCCGGTGAAAGCTCATATTGGCTTGCGAATATTCGTCGAGGTGAACCTTGGGATTCTGTTTGAACTCGGCGATCTCGCGCAATTCGACAAACTCTTTCGCCGTCGCCCGTTCGCAGGCGAGGCGCGCCGCCATGCTCTCGATCGCCGACCACACGGTGATCATCTCGATCATCTCGCGCTTGCTTTTGCGTACGACATAGATACCCCGGCGCGGCACCGAGTGAACGAATCCCTCCTGCTCCAGCAGGCTGAGCGCCTCGCGGATCGGCGTGCGGCTGACCCCGAGATCGCGCGAGAGTTGCCGTTCGTCGAGCCGGATCTCCTCGGGATGGCCATAGATATCCATCTCGGTGATCGCGTGCTTGATGGCGTCGGTCGCGAGCCGCCTCAGCCCGACGCTGGCTTCGAGCGGCTCAACCTTGATTTGCGGCAATGGGAGTGTGGAATCCATGGCAGCTTGTCCTGGTTGCGGCGTCACCGCCCCCGGAAACATAGAATCGATTGCCGGAAGCGGCGGATTTTCGACATAATTTTGAATAGCAGGTATGGTATACACAAGCAACCTTGTAATTTTGTTGCAGCCTCAGATCCGGCCCGCACAACCTGAAAGACGTATCCTCGTCGCGGCGAACAAAACCATCCGGTTCAGTGGATCCTCACCTCGGCGGGCACCTTGCCATCTTGGCCGAAGAACAGGATATCGGAAGCGCCGATCAGGCCGATCGCCTGCTCACGGTCCATCACCAGGGCATACTGGGCGCTCCGCTCCCGCATCGCCGAGATCAGTTCCGGCAATTCCTCCGCGACATCGCACATCACAAGACGCCCCTTGATCAGTCGACCTACCGGCAGCGCGAACGCATCCATTCCATGATCGGCGACCGCATCGGTAACATCCTGGCGTGTCAGCAGGCCCAGAACCGAATCGCCTTCGGTTGCACAACGGTCGATCACCACCAGGGCATCGACATCCTCTTCCCGCATCAAGGCGACCGCAGCCTGAAGGCTCCTGTCCATCCCGACACTGATGATTCTGGCGCCCCGAAGGCGCAGCACGGTTTCAACAGTCATTCTGTCCCTCCATTTCTTGCCGATTCGCCCATACTGGAACCGGAACGGTTCATCGTTCTGGGGTGAAGAATAAAGTATACCACAAACAAGTCAAGCATTTTTTGTGGGAAACCGATCACATCCTGATCATATTCATGAAATGCACAGGGCCGGCTTTCACCGGCCCCGTTTCGTCACTTCAACCTGGATCGTTTTGCGTTACGGCGTCACCCCCTGGGAAATTTCCGCCCCCGACACTGCCTCGACCGCCTCACCAACGTGTTTCAGCCGCGCGTTGATCACCGGCTTCAATACAAAGAAACCCAGCATCGAGGCGATGAAGCTCATGAGGCACCCGACGACATAGACCGCGTGCCAGCTTCCGGTCGCGTGGGTCAGGATGTTGCCGAACGGAACCAGAAGCGCCGCCACGCCTTTCGCCGTGTACATCAGTCCGTAATTCACCGTGACGAATTTTCGCCCGAAGGCATCGCCGACCGTCGCCGCGAACAGGCTGAAGATGTCGCCCCAGAACAGGAACACCAATGCATCAGTCAGGATGAACAGCGCCGGAGTTGTGCCGAAGAAACCGAACGCTGCAAGACAGGCCGCAAGGATCAGGAAGCTGATCCCCATCATGTTGGCCCGGCCGATGTGATCCGAGAACCAGCCGTTCAGCGGCCGCCCAACTCCGTTGGTGATGCTGTGGAAGGTCAACGCAGCAACGATCGCCGGCGTGGTCAGACCGAAAATGGTCACCATGGTGTTCGCGATGTGACGCTCATGGGCGATCGGTCCAAGCTGCGCCGCCGACATCAGTCCGCCGGCCGCGACCAGGAAGAACATCAGATACATCACCCAGAAGATCGGAGAGCGCAGCGCCTTGCCCGGCGGCACGTCGTCGGCCGAGCCCTGTGCGGTCTTGATCTTGTGCATCGCCGGCATATCGGCCGTGCCCGCTTGCGGCTGTTTGAGGAAGTTCGACACAACCATGATGATCACGCCGTAGATGATGGCGAAGACCAGGAACGTGTGCGCATAGCCGCTGGAATGGATCATCGAGCGGATCGGCGCGATCGTGATCGCCGCCCCCGCACCGAAGCCCGCGGCAGTCAGCCCGCCGCACAACCCGCGCTTGTCAGGAAACCATTTCAGCGCATTGCCGACACAGGTGCCGTAGACCGAACCACCCGCAATGCCGGCAATCGCGCCGCCAACATAAAGCTCCCACAGATGCGTCGCTTGCGAATCGATTCCCCAGGCGATCAGGGCGCAGGCCCCTCCGAACAGCACCATCCAGCGCGGTCCGACCCGGTCGACGATCCAGCCCTCGAACGGCACCAGCCAGGTTTCGAACAGGATGAACAAGGTGAACGCAACCTGGATGTCCGCCTTCGACCACCCCATTTTGTGGGACATCGGCATGACGAACAGCGTCCAGCCATATTGAAGATTGGCGACGGATGCCATGCAGATGATGCCCAGAACCAGCATCACCCATCGGTTGGCTGATGGCTTCCCCGTCCCTGGTACGGCTTGCGCGACCCCGACCATTACAGTCCCCCTCCCTGAGGTCCGGATCGGTGGCGCAACCCGATCGCTCCGGCACCATTTTTCGTTCTCTTGTTTTGCATCGTTTCCTCCATGTTGAACTTCAGTGCGCTCGCCGCCTGGCGACGGCGGTTTGCCACGCACCCGCAACCGAATAATCGGCCCGATCGCCAGAACCCCACGAGCGGAATGCTGGTGCGCGACAAAATTCCAGTTGGACCGCAAAGGTCGATATCATGTTTGGGGTAATGTATACCAAAATACCGAATACTGTCTAGCGTCGGATTTCATGATAATTTTGGCGCCACGAAAACGACCCGGTAGACCCCCCAAGAAGCCCATCCGGTCGAAAGACTGGCACTCATCGCTGCCACACGACCGTCGCGACAAAAAGAAAGGGCGTGATGATCGAAACCATCACGCCCCGTTCGTCTGATGTGAAGATTATGATGCGAAGGTCATTGGGCTGGCGCTCCGGGGTTGGCGGGAGCCACGGCGTCGAGTTTGTTTACCATCGTCAGGCGTGACTTGATCAACGGATTGAGCACGAAGAGACCGAGCATCGAGCAGATGAAGGCCATGACGGCACCAATGTAGTAAACCAGATGCCAGCTTCCCGTCGCGGCGGTCACCACGCTTCCGATTGGCACCAGAAGCGATGCCACCCCCTTCGCCGTATAGAGAAGTCCGTAATTGACCGTCGCATATTTGCGGCCGAAGGCATCCCCGACCGTGGCGGCAAACAGACTGAAAATGTCGCCCCAGAACAGGAACACCAGCGCATCGGTGATGATGAACAGCGCCGGCGTGGTGCCGAACAAGCCGAAGGCTGCGATGCAGACGGCAAGGATTCCGAAGCTGATCGCCATCATGTTGGCGCGGCCGATCATGTCGGAGAACCAGCCGTTCAGCGGCCGTCCCACGCCGTTGGTGATGCTGTGGCATTCCAGCGCCACGACGATCGCCGGGAAGCCGAGCACCATAACGGAGGCAAGGTGACGCTCATGGGCGATCGGCGCCAGTTGCGCCGCGGACATCAGGCCGCCTGCCGCGACCAGGACGAACATCACATACATGCACCAGAAGATCGGCGACTGGAGCATCTTGCCAGGAGGAACGTCAGGGCCGGTGTTCTGCGCGGTACGGATCTTGGCCATCGACGGCATGTCCCGCATCGACGTCACATCCGGCGGCTTGATGAAATTCGAAACGATGATGATGATCACGCCGTAAACAATGCCGAAGACCAGGAATGTATGTTCGTAGCCGCTGGAATGAATCATCGAACGGATCGGCGCGACGGTGATCGCAGCGCCGGCGCCATATCCCGCCGCCGTCAGGCCGGCGCACAGACCGCGCTTGTCGGGGAACCATTTCAGTGCATTGGCGACACAGGTGCCATAGACCGCGCCTGCGCCGAGACCGCCGAGCGCGCCGCCGACATACAGCATCCAGAGTGTCGAGGCGTGGGCGTCAAAGACGACCCAGGAGAGGATGACACAGATACCGCCGAGCAAAATCAACCAGCGTGGGCCGATATGATCGACGATCCACCCTTCGAACGGCACCAGCCAGGTCTCGAACAGGATGAATATGGAGAACGCAACCTGGATATCGGCCCGGCTCCAGTGATTTTTGTGTGAAATCGGCAGCACGAACAGCGTCCAACCGTATTGGAGGTTGGCGACGGACGCCATGCAGATAATTCCCAGAACCAGTATCACCCATCGGTTGGCTGATGGCTTCTGGGATGCTGGCAGGGTTTGCGCTGTATCGATCATTGCCGTTTTTCTCCCTGGACTCGGTGCGGAATGGACATCCGAAGCGTTCCGGCATCGCGCGGCCCTGATCGCTTCCCTCCGCCGGCAAAGCCGGCGTGGTTGTCCTGGATTTCGCTGCTTGACATCGTTTCCTCCGTTTTCAGCGTTTTGCGCGCCATCGTCCGGAATCGCCTTGCAACCACCTTACCGTCCGCACGCTTGCGCATTAGCCAGTGACTTTTGCGCAATGTATACCACAATAATGAATATTGTCTAGTATTAGAATTTGAGCCAGATCAACCGGTTGCGACCGGAGCAGCGCGCGCCTTTCCAATGACCGCGTCTCCAAAATTCCGATGCATTTTCAACGATGGTTGATTTTACCGACCGGCCAACAAAAATCCGGGCCAGCATGAAACGCGCACGGCTGCCGCTCATATGGCAGGCATGGCCCGCCTCCGGCCGGAACGAATCCAGCCGGACTGAAAGAAAGATTTAAAAAATCAGGAAAAATTCAGAACGGAATCTCGTCGTCGAGATCGGTTCCGCCGCTCTTTCCGGCATCCCAACCGCCACCACTGCCACGTGGCGCCTGCTGCTGCCCACCGCCATAACCGCCACTCGCGGGGCGGGAATTGTTTCGCGGCATCTCGTCGCCACCCGAAGCATTCAAACGATCGAGCAAAACCATCTCGGCCCCGATCCGGCCGAGCATCACCTCGGTCGTGTATTTTTCCTGACCGGACTGGTCGGTCCATTTCCGGGTCTGCAGCTTGCCTTCCAGGTAAACCTTCGAGCCCTTTTTCAGAAATCGCTCGGCGACATCGGCCAGGCGGTCGTTCATGATGACCACCCGATGCCATTCGGTCCGCTCCTGACGCTCGCCGCTCGTCTTGTCGTTCCAGGATTCCGATGTCGCAACCGCGAGGTTGACGATCTTCATGCCGGACTGGGTGGTCCGCACCTCGGGATCCCTGCCGAGATTTCCGACCAGCGTTACCTTGTTGACGCTTCCCGCCATCGCACTCACCCCGTATTCTCAAAGGCCGTTGAATCACGCCCGCGCATGGCTTAGCCGATCCCCGGGGGCGAGACAAATCATTCCCCTCTTTCCAGAAGGCCGTTTCTGGGCCATACCAGCAAGCGAACATACACGGAACATCGTAATGACAGGATCCGGCTTCATCACGGTCCGCGGCGCGCGCGAGCATAACCTCCGGAATATCGACGTGCAGATCCCGCGCGACCGGCTGACAGTGATCACCGGCCTGTCCGGCTCGGGCAAATCCTCCCTCGCCTTCGACACCATCTATGCCGAGGGCCAGCGCCGCTATGTCGAGAGCCTGTCGGCCTATGCCCGTCAGTTCCTCGAATTGATGGGCAAGCCTGATGTCGATTCGATCGAGGGCCTGTCTCCCGCGATCTCGATCGAACAGAAAACCACCTCGCGCAACCCGCGCTCGACGGTGGGAACCGTCACCGAAATCCACGATTACATGCGCTTGCTCTGGGCGCGGGTCGGTGTTCCCTACTCGCCGGCGACTGGTCTGCCGATCGAGGCGCAGACGGTCAGCCAGATGGTCGACCGGGTGATGGCGATGCCGGAAGGAACCAGATTGCTTCTGCTCGCGCCGGTGGTGCGCGACCGCAAGGGCGAATATCGCAAGGAACTCGCCGAGTTGCAGCGCCGCGGCTTCACCAGAGCCAAGGTGGACGGCAAGCTCTACGAAATCGGCGAGGTGCCCGCGCTGAACAAAAAGGTCAAGCACGAGATCGAGGCGGTGGTGGACCGCATCGTGGTCCGTTCGGGTACCGAACAGCGCCTCGCCGATTCGTTCGAGACCGCGCTCGGCCTGTCCGACGGAATCGTCTACGCCGAGAACGCCGATGGCGGAGAGCGCACGGTGTTCTCCGCCCGTTTCGCCTGCCCGGTCTCCGGCTTCACCATTGAGGAAATCGAACCGAGGCTGTTCAGCTTCAACTCGCCGCACGGCGCCTGCCCGGAATGCAGCGGCCTCGGCACCGAAACCTTCTTCGACCCCGCCCTGATCGTGCCGGACGAGACCAGATCGCTCGCCGAGCAGGCGATCGCCCCCTGGGCAAACGCCCAGTCGCCTTACTACGACCAGACTCTCGCCAGCCTCGCCAAACACTTCAAGGTGAAGATGACGACGCCGTGGGAAACCCAGCCCGAACATGTGCGCGAGGCGATCCTGTTCGGCGCGGGCAAGGAAGATGTCGCCTTCTCCTACAAGGACGGCGTGCGCGCCTATGGCGTCACCAAGGGGTTCGAGGGTGTGGTCCGCAATCTGGAACGGCGGATGCGCGAGACCGACAGCATCTGGGTGCGCGAGGAACTGGCGCGCTATCAGGCAGAACGCCCCTGCAAGCGCTGCCACGGCGCCCGCCTGCGCGACGAGGCGCTTGCGGTCAAGGTCAACGGCTGCACCATCGCCGAGGCCTCGGACCGTTCGATCAGCGCGGCGCGGGACTGGTTCGCCACCGTATTCGATTCCCTGACCCCGCAGCGACAGGATATCGCGCGGAGAATCCTGCGTGAAATCAATGAGCGTCTGCAATTCCTCGTGGATGTCGGGCTCGATTATCTCTCGCTCGGGCGCGGCTCGGCCACGCTGTCCGGCGGCGAAAGCCAGCGTATCCGGCTGGCGAGCCAGATCGGTTCCGGGCTGACCGGAGTTCTCTATGTGCTCGACGAACCTTCGATCGGCCTGCACCAGCGCGATAACGACCGGCTTCTGGCGACGCTGTGCCGTCTGCGCGATCTCGGCAACACCGTTCTCGTGGTCGAGCACGACGAGGATGCGATCCGCCACGCCGACCATGTGATCGACATGGGGCCGCTTGCCGGCGTCAATGGCGGTCTGGTCATCGCCGAAGGCACCCCGGCCGAAATCATGGCGAATCCGAATTCCCTGACCGGCGATTTCATGTCGGGACGCAAGACGATCCCGGTGCCCGCACAGAGGCGCTCCGTGGATCCGGTGCGGATGCTGAAACTCGTCGGCGCCCGTGGCAACAATCTGAAGAACGTAACAGGCGAATTTCCGCTCGGCGTGTTCACCTGCATCACCGGCGTCTCCGGCGGCGGCAAATCGACCCTGGTGATCGACACACTCTACAAGGCGGTCTCGCGCCGGCTGATGGGCTCAGGTCAGGTGCCCGCGCCGCACGACCGGATCGACGGGCTCGACCAGCTCGACAAGATCATCGAGATCGACCAGTCGCCGATCGGCCGCACGCCGCGGTCCAACCCGGCAACCTACACCGACCTGTTCGCCCCGATCCGCGACTGGTTCGCCGAACTGCCGGAAAGCCGGGCGCGCGGCTACAAATCCGGACGGTTCTCCTTCAATGTCAAAGGCGGGCGCTGCGAGGCGTGCCAGGGTGATGGCGTTCTGAAAATCGAAATGCACTTCCTGCCCGACGTGTTCGTCACCTGCGATACCTGCAAGGGCCGGCGCTACAATCGCGAAACCCTTGAAATCAAGTTCCGCGACAAATCGATCGCCGACGTGCTGGACATGAACGTCGAACAGGCCATGGGCTATTTCTCCGCCCAGTCGCGCATCCGCGACCGGCTCCGGCTGCTCATGGAAGTCGGATTGGGCTACATCAAGCTCGGCCAGTCGGCGACCACCCTGTCCGGCGGCGAGGCGCAGCGGATCAAGCTGGCGAAGGAACTGGCGCGGCGCGCGACCGGACGCACCCTCTATATTCTCGACGAGCCGACCACCGGGCTGCATTTCGAGGATGTCAGGAAACTTCTGGAAGTCCTGCACGCCCTGGTGGATGCCGGCAACACGGTGATCGTGATCGAGCATAATCTGGAAGTGATCAAGACCGCCGACTGGGTGATCGATCTCGGCCCCGAGGGCGGCGATGGCGGCGGCGAAATCATCGCCACCGGAACACCGGAGGATGTCGCCACGGTTGCTCGCTCCCATACGGCGCGTTTCCTCGCTCCGCTGCTGCCCCGGCAGCAGCGGCCGGACCGCAAGCGCAAGCGGGCCTGACCTCGCCACATCAGGTCAGGTTGCTACGTCCTGCTCTTCGTTCCGAGCGAAACCGGCAGCCAGGCGAGGCCTTTCGGCCCGTCGACCATCAGCGCGACCGACTGTTTTTTGGCAAGCTGGGT
>DASVGZ010000558.1:0-2289 GCA_036379275.1 Acidiphilium sp.
GATTCCGAGGGCGAGGAAGGCAAATTCTATGTCTGGACCCGTCAGGAGCTGATCGACGCCCTGGGTGCGGAGTTTCCCGCCTTCGAGGCGCATTACCCCTGCCCGGCCGGCGGCAACTGGGAGGAAAAGATCATCCTGACCCGCGCGACCCACCCGGAAAACCCGGCGGAGGACGCGCATCTCGCCGAATTGCGCAACCGACTTCTGGCGGTGCGGAGCCAGCGGGTGCGCCCCGGCCGGGACGACAAGATTCTGGCCGACTGGAACGGACTCGCGATCGCGGCACTCACCCGCGCCAGCGCGGTGTTCGGCCGGCCCGACTGGCTCGATGCGGCGAAAGCGGCGTTCCGGGCGGTTCTGGCACTTCTGGGCCGCGACGATGGCCGGTTCGACCACGCCTTCCGGCGGAGCAGAATATCGGCTTCGGGAATGCTGGACGATCAGGCCGCGATGCTGCGTGCGGCCCTCGCATTGTATCAGGCGACCGGCGATGCGGATTATCTGCGCCGCGCCGAATCCCTCGCGGAGGCAACGGCGCAAAATTTCGGCGATAGCACGGGCGGTTTCTTTCTCACCGCCACGGATGCCGGCGACCTGCCGGGCGGAATGCGGCCGCGCGGCGGGTTCGACGGCCCGACCCCGTCCGGCGCCGGGCTGATGGCGGAAGGATTTTCGATCCTCTACCACCTGACCGGAGCCGATCATTATCGCACACAGGCGGAATCGCTGATCGCCGCCCATGCCGGCGAGCGCCGCGCCCTGCCCGCATACCCGACCCTGCTCGCGGCGGCGGCGCTTCTCGAATCGGCCGCCTGCGTGGTGATTATCGGCGACCGGACCGACCTGCGTTTCGCCGAACTGCACCGCGCGGCGCTGTCCAGCCCCGATCCCGCGGTTCTGATTCTGCCGGTCGGCAACGCCGCCGCCCTGCCCGAATCCCACCCCGCCTATGGCAAGACCTGCGACAGCCCCGCCGCCTTCGTCTGCCACGACCGGACCTGCTCCCTCCCGGTCCACACGGCAGACGCGCTCCGGGCGGAGATTTCATCCCGCCCCGGACAGGCATAAACAGGGTTGCGCCGAGTCGAGCGGGACCGTGCGACCGGCGGGACGAGAATAAAAAACAACGAATTCGAGAGATGATGGCGGAATGATCGACGAAAGCAGTATTCGGGCACGGATCGCGGCGTTCAAGGCGCCGGACCGCAACAACGTGCCTTCGGGCATGATCGACAGCGTCGCTGTGCGCGACGGCATGGTTCAGGTGGCGCTCACCGTGGCGCGGGCGGATGCGCCGAAACTGGAACCGCTGCGCCGGGCGCTGGAGGCCGACCTCGCCGCCATGCCGGAGGTCCGCAACGCCACCGTGATCTTCACCGGCCCGCGCGCCGCCGCGCCACCGCCCGCCTCCCACGGCCATGGCCACGCGCCGCAGCCCTCGCTGCTCACCAACGCGCGCTCGATCGTCGCGGTCGCCTCCGGCAAGGGCGGGGTCGGCAAATCGACCGTCGCGGTCAATCTCGCGGTCTCGCTCGCCTCCACGGGCAAGAGCGTCGGCCTTCTGGACGCCGATATCTACGGCCCCTCCCTGCCCCGGATGCTGGGCACGAAATCGCGGCCGGAAATGGTGAACAACAAACTGGTCCCGATCGACGCCTGGGGCCTGAAGGCAATTTCCATCGGCCATGTGGTCGAAGAGGAAACCGCGATGGTCTGGCGCGGGCCGATGGTGCTCAACGCCCTGACCCAGTTGATGACCCAGGTGGACTGGCCGGCGCTGGATGTCATGGTGATCGACCTACCGCCCGGCACCGGCGATATCCAGCTCACCCTCTCGCAGCGGGTCCGGCTCACCGGCGCCGTTGTGGTCTCGACCCCGCAGGACATCGCCCTGCTCGACGCGCGGCGCGGCGTGTCGATGTTCCGCCAGGTGCGGGTGCCGGTGCTCGGCATCGTCGAGAACATGAGCTTCTTCTGCTGCCCGAACTGCGGCACGCGGACCGACATTTTCGGCCATGGCGGCGCACGGGCGGAAGCTGCGCGGATCGGCGTGCCGTTCCTCGGCGAAGTCCCTCTGCTGCCCGCGATCCGCGAAACCTCGGATGCCGGCGCGCCGATCGCGGCGAGCGCCCCGGGCGGCGAGGCGGCGCGCGCCTTCATGGCGCTGGCCGAGGCAGTCTCCGCCCAGCTCGGCGGCGAGCGCCGGGCCGGGCCGAAAATCGTGATCGAATAGGCGCAAGGACGAACCGTGGCGGAAATCGGGTTCTACCACCTGACCCGAACCAGCGT
>DASVGZ010000559.1:0-5704 GCA_036379275.1 Acidiphilium sp.
ACTGCCTATCGGGTCGACGGATTCCGGTTCGATCTCGGCACGATTCTGGGGCGGGAGGCCGATGGATTCGATCCGAATGCCGGTTTTTTCGATGCGATCCGCCAGGACCCGCTGCTTTCGCGACTCAAGCTGATTTCTGAACCCTGGGACACCGGCCCCGGTGGCTACCAGCTTGGCAACCATCCTCCGGGGTTTGCCGAGTGGAACGGCAGATTTCGTGACGATGCCAGGAAATTCTGGCGTGGGGATGCGGGGCAGCGTCCGGAAATCGCACGCAGGCTGATGGGGTCACCGGGGCTGTTCGATCATCGCCGCCGCAAGCCGACAGCCTCGATCAACTTCATCACGGCCCACGACGGATTTACCCTGCACGATCTGGTCAGCTATTCCGGCGTCCACAATTACGAGAACGGCGAAGACAATCAGGATGGCCATCGCGATAATCTTTCCGCGAACTGGGGCACGGAAGGCGAGACCGGAGATCAGGCGATCAATGCCATCCGCGGTAAACTCAAACGAGCCTTCCTCGCGACTCTGTTTGTGTCTTACGGAACTCCGATGCTGCTTGCCGGCGATGAAATGAACCACACGCAACGCGGCAACAACAACGCCTATTGTCAGGATAACGAGATTTCCTGGCTGGACTGGTCGGCGCTGAGAGATGGCAGCGCCGTGGAGTTGATCCGGTTTGTCGGCGCGCTGACGGCCTTGCGCCGCCGCTATCCGAGCTTGCGCAGCACGGTGTTCCGTCATGGGCTGGAGACGATTGCCCCCGGTATCGCGGATACGGCCTGGTTCGATGAACAGGGAAATGAATTGTTGGACCAGGCCTGGGCCGACCCCGCAGCCCATCTGCTTGCGCTGCGTCGGGCGGCAGCCGGAAACGACCACTCCGATGCAACGCTTCTGTTGTTGAATGCGTCAGGAGATGATCGGAATTTCATTTTGCCTGAACCGAAGCTGGACTGGATTCTGGAAATTGATACCGCCAATCCCGATCTGGAGCGGGTACGGTTCGAGCAAGGCGAGATCACGGTCGCCTCGCGCTCGATGATCGTGTTCGGCGCGGTACTCGGCTCGAATGAGTGAGGCGACGCTTTTCGAGCTTGCTGACAAAGCCGGGCTCGTTTGCGTGTGGCATGACGTGTTCGGAACCGAACACCGCGTTATACCGGATACGCTTCGTGCCCTGCTCGGGGTTCTCGGTTTCGATGCGGGGTCGGAGACGGGCTGCCGCGACGGTATCGCCCGGATCGCGGATGAGGCGCAGGTTGCTCCTGATTTCATCACGACTTCGACAAACGAGGATATCGTGTTTCCCGGCAATCCGGGACGATTCCGGATTGTGCACGACAACGGTTCGGTCACCGATGGATTTGCGATGGATACCGGAGATGGTCTGGTCCGCATCCGCGGCGTCGCGGATGCCGGTTATCATCGGCTCGAATTTGGTGCCGGCGAGATCAGCTTGGCCGTGGCGCCGCCGCACGCCTTCACCATTGCCGATGCCCTTGGCGATCATCGTGTGGATGAAAAAACCTGGGGCATTGCCACGCAGGTTTACAGCCTGCGGCGTGATGGTGATGGCGGCATCGGTGACTTTGCCGCTCTTGCCAGCTTTGCCGACTCTGCCGGTCGGCGCGGCGCCGATGCGATCGCCATCAGCCCGGTCCACGCCCTCTTTGCCGGCGATCCGGGTCATTACAGCCCTTATGCGCCGTCCAGCCGGATCGCGATCAACCCGGTCTATGCGCCGGTGGATTGTCAGGATGCGCCGACGACCGGACCGGACGATCTGATCGACTGGTCAGCAGGCGTCGCGCTCCGCCACGAGGCCCTGCGCGCGGCTTTCACGCGGGATCGCGACAACCCCGGGTTTCATGATTTTCTGAATTCGAAGGCGGATGTTCTCAGGCATCATGCCGTGTTCGAGGCAATCTCGACGCATCGGCAAAAGATGGGGCTCGGGTCGGACTGGCGATGCTGGCCGGTGGCATTCAGGCTGCCTTCGAGCGAGGATGTGCATCGCTTCATCGGGCAGAACCGGGATGATGTTGCGTTCCATCTCTACGCGCAGTGGCGCGTGCGATCGGGCCTGCGCGATGCCCAGAAGGCGGCGCGCGATTCGGGCATGGCGATCGGCCTGATCGCGGATCTCGCGGTCGGTGTCGATCCTGCCGGCAGCGATGCCTGGAGCCGTCAGGACGAAATGCTGGGTGGCGTTGCCATCGGCGCACCACCCGATGAGTTTAACCGACGCGGCCAGAATTGGGGATTGACCACGTTTTCACCGCGCGGTTTGCGAAAGAGCAAATTTTCCGCCCTGCGTGACATGCTGGCGGCTGCTTTCATGTCCACGGGCGGCGTGCGCATCGACCATGTCATGGGGCTTGCCCGGCTCTGGCTGATCCCAGAAGGCGCAGAGCCGGGCGAGGGCTGCTACCTGCGCTTTCCTTTCGATGACATGCGCGGGATCGTCATGCTCGAATCGGCCCGGCATCGCGGGATCGTGCTCGCCGAGGACCTCGGAACGGTTCCCGGCGGATTTCGTGAAACCCTGGCGGAAAGCGGATTTTCCGGAATGAGCGTACTCTGGTTCGAGCGTGACGGCGATCGGTTCATCCCGCCCGCACACTGGCGTGCCGAAGCCGTTGCGATGACGACGACGCACGATCTCCCGACCGTCGCCGGCTGGTGGCGCGGCACCGATGTCGCCTGGCGCGACCGGCTCGGCATTGCCGGCGAGGGGGCGGAAAAACGGGTGTGGGATCGCGGATGCCTGTGGTCCGCCTGTCGGGAGTCCGGCGCTGCTGCGGGCGACATGCCGGCGCCCGGGGATGGCGATGCGATTGCCGACGCGGTGATTACCCATGTTGCCACAGCACGATCGGCTCTTGTCATCCTGCCCGCCGAGGACATCCTCGCGCTCGATGAACAGCCGAACATCCCCGGAACCACCGATGAACATCCGAACTGGCGCCGTCGGCTGCCGGACGACGCCGCGACGGTACTGGAACAGCCGCGGGTTGCCGACCGCCTTGCGCGGCTCGATCGCGCGCGCCGGTGTCCTGGCTGACCCCGAGGCTCAATTCTGCTAGAGTGCCGGAATGCCGCACGCCGATTTCGTCCATCTCCGCGTCCATTCCGCCTATTCCCTGTCCGAGGGTGCGATCAAGCCCGACAAGATCGCGACGCTCGCGCGGGATCAGGCGATGCCGGCGGTCGCGATCACCGATACGTCCAATCTGTTCGGCTCCATCGAATTTTCCCAGGCATGCCTCGGGCATGGTGTTCAGCCGATCATCGGCTGCCAGATTTCCCTTGCCCGCGCGGATCAGCCGCGCCTGCCACCCGACCCGCTGATCCTGCTCGCCCGGGACGCCGCCGGCTTCGATCATCTCTCGAAACTGTCTTCGGAAAGCTTTCTCGACATAGAGCCCGGGAGCCGCCCGCAGATCGGTCTCGATACACTCCGCGCCCACAGCGACGGGCTCCTTCTGCTTACCGGCGGACGGTTCGGTCCGCTCGGCCGCCTGCTCGGCGAAGGGCAGCGCCCCGAAGCGAAGTCCCTGCTTGCGGCTCTCGCGGAGGCCTTCGGAGACCGGGTCGCGGTCGAACTCGAACGCCATGGCCTGCCGGCGGAACGCGCGATCGAGCCAGGGCTGATCGCCCTTGCCGATGAGGCAGGCGTTCCGCTGGTCGCCACCAATGAATGCTTTTTCGCCAAGCCTGAAATGCACGATGCGCATGATGCGCTGCTCTGCATCGCCGAAGGCCGGCTGCTCTCCGAGGCGGAGCGCCGCCGGGTCACACGGGAGCACTGGTTCAAGCCGGCGAAGGCGATGCGCGCCCTGTTCGCCGACCTGCCGGAAGCGTGCGACAACACGCTGGAAATCGCCCGCCGTTGTGCAATCGCGGCTCCCACGCGCAAGCCGCTGCTGCCGATCTGCCCGAAAGTGCGCGAGGGGGCGACCGAAGCCGAAACCCTGCGCGCGATGGCGTGGGAAGGACTCGCGCGCCGCCTTGCCGCGATCTCCGCCGACGCCGCCACGACCGAGACCTATCGGCAGCGCCTGGAATTCGAACTCGGCATCATCGAGCAGATGGATTTTCCCGGCTATTTCATGATCGTTGCCGACTTCATCCAGTGGGCGAAATCGCAGGGCATTCCGGTCGGCCCGGGTCGCGGTTCGGGGGCCGGATCGCTCGCCGCCTTCGCGCTCTCGATCACCGATCTCGACCCGATTCCCTTCAACCTCCTGTTCGAGCGCTTTCTCAATCCCGAACGCGTTTCGATGCCGGACTTCGATGTCGATTTCTGTCAGGAACGCCGCGACGAGGTGATCGCCTATGTCAGGCGTGAATACGGCGCGGACCGGGTCGCCCAGATCATCACCTTCGGCAAACTCCAGGCGCGCGCGGCGGTGCGCGATGTCGGTCGCGTGCTCGGGATGCCCTATGGGCAGGTCAACAAGGTTGCCGAGATCACACCGAACAATCCGGCCAAACCGATTCCGCTCGCCGAGGCGATCGAGGCCGAGCCGCGTTTGCAGGAGATGCGCGATTCCGATGAATCCGTGCGGCGCCTGCTCGAAATCGCCATGCAGGTCGAGGGGCTTTACCGTCACGCCAGCACGCACGCCGCCGGCGTGGTGATCGGCGATCGTCCGCTCGCCGATCTGGTGCCGCTGTATCGCGATCCGCGTTCCGAAATGCTCATCACCCAGTATTCGATGAAGCATGTCGAGAAAGCCGGACTGGTCAAGTTCGACTTTCTCGGCCTGACCACGCTGACCATTCTCGACCGCGCGGTGAAATTCCTGCACGGCCTCGGGGTCGAACTCGATCTCGCGCGCATTCCGCTCGACGATGCGAAAACCTACGAGATGCTATCGCGCGGCGAGACGGGCGGAGTATTCACCTTCGAAACCCAGGGCTTCCGCGACGTTCTGCGCCAGATGCGGCCTGACCGGTTCGAGGATCTCATCGCCGCCCAGGCGCTCAACCGGCCCGGCCCGATGGCGAACATCCCGGCCTATTGCGCGCGCAAGCATGGCGAGGCGTGGGACTCGCCCGATCCGTCGATCGGCGACATTCTTGGCGAGACCTACGGAATCATGGTCTACCAGGAGCAGGTCATGCAGATTGCCCAGCGCATGGCGGGCTACAGCCTCGGCGGCGCCGACCTGCTGCGCCGCGCGATGGGCAAGAAGATCCGCGCCGAGATGGATGCGCAGCGAAAAATCTTCGTCGATGGCGCGAAGGCCAAGGGATTCACGGAGGAAAAGGCGGTCGAGGTCTTCGACCTGATGGCGAAGTTCGCCGATTACGGCTTCAACAAGTCGCACGCCGCTGCCTATGCCCTGGTCTCGTACCAGACCGCCTGGCTCCGCGCCAATCACCCCGCCGCGTTCATCGCCGCCTGCATGAGCCTGTCGCACGCCAATCACGAGAAGCTCGCCTCGCTCAGGCAGGATGCGATCCGTCTTGGCATTCCGGTTCTGCCGCCCGACATTAACGCCTCGTCGGCCGATTTCACCGTCGAATGCCAGCAGGACGGCACGCTCGCCATCCGCTACGCGCTTGCGGCGATCAAGCGGGTGGGGGAGGGCGCGATGAGCGACGTGGTTGCCGCCCGCGGCGGCAAACGCTTCGCCGATCTCACCGATTTTGCGATCCGGGTCGATCCGAAATCCCTCAACCG
>DASVGZ010000560.1:0-3044 GCA_036379275.1 Acidiphilium sp.
TGTCGGCGCTCGACGATCCGGCGGCACATGCGTTATTTGCGATGCTCCGGACACGCCTGCCCGACACCCAGATCGTCTCGGTCGCCCACCATGACAGCGTGATCGACCTTCATCCGCGCCGCACCCGGCTCACGCCAGGCAAGAGCGGCGCCATGCATCTCGTCCCCGAAACAGAAACGGTATAAGATCATGAAATCAGTCGCCCTGTTCGGCCATCGCGGCGCGCGCGGCCTTCTGCCCGAAAACACGCTGGAGGGTTTCGCTCACGCCAGGGCGCTCGACCTCACCGGTGTCGAGTTCGATATCGGGCTGAGCGCGGACGGGGTTGCCGTCGTGCATCACGACCCGCGGCCGAATCCGGCCTACGCCCGTGACCCGGACGGCCATTATGTCGACGCGGACGCGCCCCTGCTGCACGACATGCCTTACGCGCGGATCGCGCGCTACGACATCGGCCGGTTGCTGCCGGGGACCGAATATGCCGCGCGCTACCCGGAACAGAAGCCGCGCGACGGTGCGCGCATCCCGAGTTTCGATACGGCGCTCGGCACGCTCGCCGGGCTCGACATGCTGGTCGAGGTGAAAACCTTCCCCGACCGCCCGGACGATACCGCGCCGCCGGAAGCGATGGCCGAAGCCGCCATCACCGTCCTGCGCAAGCACGATGCGATCGCCGACACGGTTCTGTACGCCTTCGACTGGCGGGTGCTGCGGGCGGCCTCGCGGCTGGAACCGGCGTTGCGCCGCTGCTGCCTGACCGAGCCCGACACCGTGGCCGCCGGCGGACTGTGGCTCGATGGCGCCGATCTAGGCCAGTTCGGCGGCAAACTGCCGCGCGCCGTCGCCGCGACCGGCGCCTCGGTCTGGGCGCCGTTTCATGACAGTCTCGACCAGGCCGACCTTGCCGAGGCGCACGCGCTCGGCCTCCGCGTCATACCCTGGACGGTCAATACGCCCGAGGCGTTTGAGCGGATGATCGCGCTTGGCGTGGACGGGATGATTTCCGACCGGCCGGATCTCGCCCGCACCGCGATCGAAGCCGCCGGTATCGCCGTCGCCGGCCCAGGCTTCATCCGGTCCGTCGCCCCCCGGATATGTGCCTGAGTTGTAAGCGCCTGAGTCCCAGAAATTCGCCCGCCTCGCGGCGTGAAACAGGAATTGCCGCAAGGCCGGCGCCCGCCAGCCGGCTTCGTCCACCAGAATATCGACCGGCGCGAACAATTCGTGGGCGTGGGCGATGTTGTTGACCGCGAATTCGCGGAACTGTTTGGGTTTAAGCGCATACAGCACCCGCATGTCGCGCACCGGCAGGGCGATCGCCGTCTCCGGCGCGCGGTCGAACAGGCCGGTCGCCTGCCAGCGCGGCCTCGGGTCGTCTTCGGCGACCGAACGGCGCAGCCACACGAGCGGGCAGGCGACCAGAAGAGAGTGCAGGCTCGGCGCGTAGCGCGAGCGTTTGTCGAGCAGGTTTTGCAGGCTGCCGCAAACCTCGATGGCGAACAGATCGACATACATATCGCCCGGTGTGCCGCCGAAACAGAGCCAGAGCCCGTCCGGAAAGGTGCGCATCCGCGCCGCGCCGGGGATTTTCAGGGCCGGTGCGTCGTTTTCCTGTGCCGGGCCGGGCCTTGCCTTGAGCCAGGCTCCCTGCCCCTGGACATCGGCCTGCTCAAGGCCCGGCGGGGTTTGCGGCCAAGCCCGGATTCTTTCGCGCACAAAAACGTCCATCGTCTGAAAATTCATCATTTTCGATCCATTTTGTGCGAGTTCGAGACATAATTCTACTTTAGGTAGTATTCTGCAATCGGCCTCGGTTGGCAAGGCGAATCCGCGCGCGCCCGGTCGATTTCATCGACGACGATGAAAAAAGTGATCGCCGGTTCATCCGGCGATGCGAGCCGGAACGAACCGGTTTGTCAGGATTTTTTCATGGATGCGGCGGCGTCGCGTCCCGGGTGCCAACGCCATAGGTGTTGAGAAACATCGCAACCGAACTCTCGACGATCCGGTCGATCTCCTCCGGGGCGGGCGCCGTTTCGATGCGAAGCCTGGACCGAAGGGTCAGCCGGGTCTGGCACAGCGCGAAGAACTGCTCGGCGGCGAATTCAGGATCGGGCACGCGCATCCGGCCGCGCCGGACCTCCTCGCACAGGGTATCGGCGAGAGCGCGGATCGCCCGGGCCGGACCGGCCTCGTAAAAGACACGGGAATTCTCCGGAAATTTTTCCGCCTCGGCGATCACCACCCGATACATCGTGAGGCCGATCCCCGACAGCAGGATGTGCAGCATCCGGTGCGCGACGCGCGCCAGCATCTCCGCCGGCGGTTCGGTGGCGGCCGGCGCCTGGAAGACAAGGGCGAGCTTTTCCTCGCATTGCTGTTCGACATAGGCGCTGAACAACTCGGCCTTGCCGGGAAAATAATTGTAGAGCGTTCCCTTCGAGACCCCCGCCTCCTGAGCGATACGCGACATGCTCGCGCCCTCGTATCCGTCCCGGGCGAAGACAGCGCCGGCACCCCGCAAAATCTGCGCGGCTTTTTTCGGAGAGAGGCTTTCGGACATCGTGATGGGCGCCTTCGCGGGAAAGACCGTATCTTGACAGTCACTCTAGGCTGGCTACGTATGACCCGTCAATGACCGAACCGTTCGGTCATTACCAGCAGGGCGCCCGTCAATGAACGATGACAGCCAACAAACGCGGGATTTCGCGATCGACGAGGACGACCGGCGGAAAACCGATGGTCGGCAGGAGCGAACTGGCGGAGCGGGAGCCGGCGGACAGGCTGTCGCGCGCGGCCGAAGCAAACGGCCCTTTATCATTCTGGCGATCATTCTGATCATTCTGGTGCTGATCGGCACCGGCTACTGGTTCTACATGAGCCGGTTCGTCACCACGACCGATGCCGAGATCGACGGCGCGATCCATCGCATCGCGCCCCGCATTTCCGGGCAGGTCGAGGCGGTTCTGGTGCATGACAACCAGCATGTGACCAAGGGACAGGTTCTGGTCCAACTCGATTCCGGCACCGAGACCGTAGCGCTC
>DASVGZ010000561.1:0-3172 GCA_036379275.1 Acidiphilium sp.
CCGCACCCCAGATGCATTCGAACCAGCAGGCGCCGCAGCCTTACGCCCAGCCGGCTCACATGCAGGCGGCTCATATGCAGTCTGGCGAACCGCGTCCTGCGGTGCGCCTCGCCCAGAATGAGGAAATCGGGATCGACATCCCCGCGTTCCTCCGCCGGCAGCAATCCTGACGGCACGGCCGAAGCGGCGGCGCCGGAGCAAGACTCTGGCGCCGTTCTCCGCCGAGGCACTCCGGCGGATCGAGCGGCGCGGTCTCGCCCGCCGGGGGCTGAACGACGTATTCCACGCCCTGATGACGATGCGGCTTTCGGCCCTGCTCGGGCTGATGGCCGCATCCATCGTTCTGATCAACCTGATCTTCGGCGCGATCTACACCATGATCGGCGGTATCGCCGGCGCACGGCCGGGCGATTTCGCCGATGGTGTGTTCTTTTCGGTGCAGACCTTCTCGACCACCGGTTACGGCGCGCTGTATCCGAAGTCGGTTCTCGCCAATTCCATTGCCAGCATCGAGATCATTTTCGGCCTTCTGGCCACGGCCTTTGCCACTGGCCTTCTGTTCGCCCGTCTGTCGCGGCCGCAGGCGCGGGTGGTTTTCTCGCGCGTTGCCGTCATCCATCCCTATCAGGGCGTGCCGACCCTGATGTTCCGCATTGCCAACCAGCGGCGCAACCTGCTCACCGATGCACGGCTCAGCGTCACCCTGATGCGCGACGAGGAGGATGAGGACGGCAACACGATGCGCCGGATGTTCGATCTCCAGCTCGAACGCGACCATTCGCCAGCCTTCGCGATCTCCTGGACAGCGATGCACCGGATCACCGAGGCGAGTCCGTTATTCGATGTCGATGCCGCCGCCATGAAGGGCGGCAACATGCTTCTGCTTTGCGTGCTGACCGGCCTCGACGATACCCTGCTCGCCACCATGGTCGCGCGCCACGCCTACGATGCTGTCAATATCCGCTTCGGCGTCCGCTTCGCCGACATCTTCGACCGTGCGCCGGATGGCAGTTTCGCGATCGACTACACCCGCTTCCACGACATCATGAAATAACATTTAGTTAATTTAATTTTGCAACCCGGTCGAATTTCTGAAGGCTGGCGAGCAGCGCCGGCATTTCGGCGAGCGGGATCATGTTCGGCCCGTCGCTCGGCGCGCGGTCCGGGTCGGGATGGCATTCGATGAACAGGGCGGCACAGCCGACCGCCAGCGCGGCGCGCGCCAGAACCGGTGCGAATTCGCGCTGCCCACCCGACGACGTTCCCTGTCCGCCAGGCTGCTGCACCGAATGCGTCGCGTCGAACACCACCGGATAGCCGGTTTCAGCCATCACCGGCAGCGAGCGGAAATCGTTGACCAGCGTGTTGTAGCCGAAACTCGCACCGCGCTCGGTGAGCATGATGCGCTGGTTGCCGGTGCTCGCGATCTTGGCGGCGACGTTCTTCATGTCCCACGGCGCGAGGAACTGGCCCTTCTTCACGTTGACCGCCTTGCCGGTTTCCCCGGCGGCGAGCAGGAGATCGGTCTGGCGGCAGAGAAAGGCGGGGATCTGCAGAACGTCCACCGCTTCGGCCGCCGGCTTGCACTGCTGCGCGTCATGCACGTCGGTCAACACCGGAACGCCGAACCTGCCGCGAATATCGGCGAGAATCACAAGCCCCCGGTCCATGCCGATGCCACGCGCGGCGCCGGCCGAGGTCCGGTTCGCCTTGTCGTAGCTCGACTTGAAAATCAGCCCGATACCGAGCGCCTTCGTCATCTCGACCAGGGCGGCGGCGACTTCGGTGGCATGATCCGCGCTCTCGATCTGGCACGGTCCGGCGATCAGGGTGAACGGGCGATCATTGCCGATGACCAGTGACCCGATCGAAACGTCCATCAGACCAGCCTCGCCTGCTTGACCGCCGCACCGATGAATCCGGCGAACAGCGGATGTGGATCGAACGGTTTCGATTTCAGCTCGGGATGATACTGCACGCCGATGAACCACGGGTGATCGGAATACTCGACGGTCTCTGGCAAAATCCCGTCCGGAGACAGGCCGGCGAAGCGCAGCCCCACGGCTTCGAGTGCCGCGCGGTAATGAATGTTCACCTCGTAGCGGTGCCGGTGGCGTTCCTCGATCGTCGCCGCACCGCCATAGACGTTGCGGATCAGGCTGTCCTCGGCGAGCGTCGCCGGATAGGCGCCGAGCCGCATGGTGCCGCCCAGATCGCCTTCGGCGGCACGGCGCTCGACCTCGTTGCCGCGCGCCCATTCGGTGAGCAGGCCGACCACCGGCGTGTCGCAGGGGCCGAACTCGGTGGAAGAGGCCGAGCCGAGTCCGGCGAGGTTGCGCGCTGCCTCGATCACCGCCTTCTGCATCCCGAAGCAGATGCCGAGGAACGGCACGCCCCGCTCACGGGCGAAGCGCACCGCCTCGATCTTGCCTTCCGAGCCGCGTTCGCCGAACCCGCCGGGAACCAGGATGCCGTGCACCCCGTCGAGCCGCGAAACCGTGCCCGGCTGCTCGAACACTTCCGAATCCACCCAGTCGAGCGTCACCTTCACCCGGTTGGCGATGCCGCCATGGGTCAGCGCCTCGCCGAGCGATTTATAGGAGTCGAGCAGGTTGGTGTATTTGCCGACCACGGCGATCTTCACCGTGCCTTCCGGCGCCCGCATGGTCTCGACGATGCGCCGCCAGCGCGAAAGGTCGGGCGGTGCGTCATGCGGCAGATTGAAGTGACGCAGCACCTCGCGGTCCAGCCCGGCCTGATGGTATGAGATCGGCACCTCGTAGATGGTGGAGACATCGAGCGCCGGAACCACCGCCTCGGGCCGCACGTTGCAGAACAGCGCGATCTTGCGACGCTCGCCATCGGGAATCGGCCGGTCGCAGCGGCAGATCAGCATCTGCGGCTGGATACCGACATTGAGCAGTTCCTTGACCGAATGCTGAGTCGGCTTGGTCTTCAGCTCGCCCGCGCTCGGAATGTAGGGCACCAGGGTCAGATGCACGAACATCGCGGCATCCGACCCGAGTTCGTTGCCGAGCTGGCGGATCGCCTCGAGGAAGGGCAGACTTTCGATATCGCCCACCGTGCCGCCGATCTCGACGAGGACGAAATCCTCGCCGTCGATGTCGGCCTCGATGAATTCCTTGATCGCGTCGGTCACATGCGGGATCAC
>DASVGZ010000562.1:0-2347 GCA_036379275.1 Acidiphilium sp.
ATCTCGCCCCGATCGAGCAGGGTCAGGGTCTGGTCGACTGCATCGCGTACGGTGTCGCGCTCCGGGCCGTTCTGGCCCGGCTTCAACGTGTCGCGGCGCTGCCAGGCAGTTGAAATCGCCGTTTCGAGGGAGTGTTGATCCATTGAGGACAGTTCCGGACTGTTGCGGGCCGGACCATGGGGAGGCGTGCGGTGACTGTCAACGGTTCGGTAACCGGTCATTTACCTCTCTATGCCAGAACCGGGAAGCATGAACGATTCCGAGAGCATATTGGAAAAAATCAAGGACTTCCAGGCGCAAACTCCAGCAGCGATCCCGGAGCGTTGCGAAAACCTGTCCCGACTGCTCGACAGCCTGACCGGCCTGCCGGATGCCGCGACAGCAAGTGCGGCGGCCTGTGCCCTTGTCGCGGGTGAACTGGCGGATGCCGGGGTGGTTCTGACGTTTCGCCAGCTGAAAAATTCGCGGCAACCGGAAAGAATTCTTGCCGATTATCCGGCCGGGATCGGACTTGCCGATGTCCCGGGCTCCGAAACCGTATCCACCGCAATTCCGCACGGGCATGACGCCGGGGGGGCGGCTACCCTGATTGCCTGGCGCAGTCGGGGCGACCGGCGGTTCAGCAAGGAAGAGCAGGATATCCTTTCTTATGTGGCGCCGAAATTCGCCATGCTGACCAGTCGTCTGATCGCGGATCATGGGCGGTCACGTTCGGGCATTCTCGATCCGGAAACGGGTGTCTGGTCGTTGCCGCCGTTTCTGGAGCAGGCGGAAAGGCGGTTTGATCGGCTCGATGTCGAGGATAACGTCGGGACCATGTTCGCATTCGGGTGGGTGAGGTGCGACGGTTCGGCAATGTCGGAGGCGTCCGCGGTCGTGGTGCGCAATTCGGTCGCGTGCCTGCAGGAGATGCTGCGCCCGGCCGACCTGATCGCCCGGATCGGGCCGACCCGGATCGGCGTCTGGTGCGATGGTGTCGATCATCTGATTGCCGCCGAGCGCGGCGACCGGATTCTGACGAGGCTGGATACGCTGCTGTCCGGGTCGAGCCGTCACGCGGCCGTTGGCATTGCATCGCGCCGGCCGCAATCGGGAGATGATGCTGCCACTCTGCTCATGAGGGCAAAGGCAGGGCTGGAGCAAGCTCGCCTCGCCGCCGTGGCACAGGGAAAACCGGCCGTTCGTATCTGGCGGCCGCCCGACCATTGAAGAGAGTGCTCAACCGTTTGCCGGCCGGACATCGAGGAATCGGCTCAACAGCCAGTCGCCATCGATTCGCTCCTCGGTCAGAGCCATTGCAAGAACTTCACCGCCGAAAACCGGTGCGGCGAGAATCATGTCGGGATGCACGCGGCGGACCCGTTCGAGATTCTTTCTTGTGCTGACGGCAGCAACTTTTTTTGCCTCAGTGCCCAGTTCGTGAACTGCCAGAATGACAAAGGCATTTTCCGAATCGTCGTCAGACAAAGCGAGAATTGCGCGAGCATGATCGCCGCCCGCCTTGCGCAGCGTATCCAGGTCGGTCGGGTCTCCGATAACGAACTCGGTATTACCGAAATTCGTGTCTTCTACCTCGGCGATCACCAGCACGGCCTCGCCACGGTGGAGCAGTTCGCGGGCAGTGTTGCGTGCAAGCACACCATCGCCGCAGATGATGAAATGATTGACCCGTTGCATTTTCTGCCTCCGTGAGCCGATCGTTTTGTTGATCCGGTTCTGCATGACCGGGCCGATCACAGCGGTGAGCGCGGTCGCGAAAACGGTGAGTCCGAGGATGATCAGTGAAACGACGAAGAGTCTTGCTTCGTTGGTCTTGGGAACGATGTCGCCATAGCCGACCGTGGCCATCGTCACGATCGTGAAATAGAGCGCGCTGGGCAGATTGGTGATCGGTGGCGAAAAGCCGACTCCCAGGAGATACGACCCCAGCGTGCCGTATATCACCAGCACCAGTGCCGCGGTGAGGGCGAACAGGGTTCCTGCGGCAAGCGAAGAGCGTTGGAAGGAATTTCTGGCCAGTACGAGTGCGGCAAGGAGTGCGCAAATATAGATCGTCTCGTATGGGAGAATCGGACCCGAAGCGTGTGCCAGTGTCAGAATGAGTTGGGCGATGGTGATGCCCATCGCCGAAAGCCAGGCAATTCGCGAACGTCCGAGCAGCCCGATGGCAATCAGGATCTGCAGGGCACCGACCACCACCGTTGGCACGCCGGAAAGGATCAGGTGCGGAATATGCCCCTCAATCGGGTGCAATGCGTAAAACAGGTCACCGAGCTTGAGGTGAAGATATTCGGCTGTGTAGAGCCTGACCGTTGGCAGGATGGCGAAAACGCCCGAGCCCCCGACC